>SLPX01000002.1 GCA_007131745.1 Myxococcales bacterium | reverse complement strand
GGGTTTTCGCAGGCTCCGGAAACGCCGGACGTCGCCGTTTGAAGCTCCCCTTCGGGGAGCATCGTCGGCGACTCGGCCAAATCCCTTCAGCCCTTCGGGCAGCGGTCTTCTGACGCCGGCTCTTTCCGAACCTGCTTCAACTTTCGGCCTCCGCGTACAAAGAGCTGCTTCGGTGAACGAAAAAGCTATTTGTGCCCTTGGCGGCCATTCTTTACTTTTCCGGTTTTGTAAATATCCGGTTTTATTCGCTTCTGCTTCGGGCTAAAAGATCCGCACTCACTGCCGGCAGGTATTGTCAGATGTCGCAATCGATAAGTTCCAACAATTCGTCGCCCCGGCCGTACTGTTCTTCAGGCGGGTATCCGATTCCTTCCAAGATGTTGTAGAGTTGGGTTCGGATGTCTTCCATTGTCTCATCGCGACGATTATCCGCGGTTGGAGATTCCTGAACACAGATGAACTTCTCGGTTCCGCATGCGTCCAGATATTCGCAATATATGTTTCTCGCGGCCACGTATTCCAGATCCATATCTCCGTACCAGCCTTTACCGTCAATAAAGACTAAACGCACATCGGAAGCGCGGCTTTCGATAAGCGCCTCGAATGGATCCGGTCCCGCCCGGCCGAACACCGCTATGTCGGCCCGCATGCCGACTTCGAGCCGGCCGATGTGTTCGTGGAGGCCCACAACCACCGCGCCATCGGAAGTAGACATTTCCCATAGCTTTTCAGGTGTGATCTCCTCTATTCCCTCGTTTCGACCGTAATTCAAAGAGAACCTCAATTCACCCAGCATTTCGGCTTCGCCCGAAGGCGTCCAGTCCGGTCCGATGCCGGTGGTGATGCCGAGTTGCAGAATGCTCTGAATCGGGGCCGTGACTCCTTCGCCGTAGAGCGCGAAATTCGAAGAAGGAGACCACACGATTTTTGAATCCGTATCCACTGCTTCCTGAAGTTGTTCTTCGGTCAGGGAAATGGAATGGATCAGGATCGATGTTCCGTTATAGAGCAAAGAAAGGCCCTGGTGACGGTTGGGCCGAGGGTCTCTTCCCGCGAAAGATTCAAATTCCTCCAGAATGTGATTTCCCTCGTAACCTTCCTGCATGTGAACGTGGTACCGGGTGGTCGGATCCACTGTTCTCGTAAAACTCTCCATGAGGTTGGTGGCGTCCGCGTCGTTGATTTCCCTGGGTGAACCAGCGTTGGCCCTCATATGATTGTACCCCAGGCCGTGGTAACGGTTTGTCTCCCGGATTCCGAAGTTTATGCACGATCCGGCAGCGGAAGGCTGGCCCTGTACAGTGGTGGTAGCGTGTACCACCGATCTGAGCAAACCCCATTTTGCGCCGGGGCAAAAGTGGGTGTTGGAACTCCGATTGGCCGCATAGGGTCGAACGTGCTCCCTGTACTCGTCATCCGCGGCCCACTCGTAACGGTTCGTAAAATACCTGCCCGGCACCCATTGGGGCAGAAAGTTATACGCTATGTGGTTGTGGCTGTCGATCAACCCGGGTGAAATTATTCCCTTGGTGTCGATCCATGTAGCATCCTCCGCTCCGGTTTCCGACGTACAATCAGCTGCCACACACGTGATGGTTTCATCAATGAAAAGAACTTCTCCGGGGTTGAGCACTTCGTCGGGGCCGAGCACCACTCCCCGAAGGAGAAACCCACTCGTGCCGGTTTGTAAAACTTCCGCCGGATCGGTCGGACCCGACACCGTGCTTCCGTCCACGTCGAGATCCGCGTCGAGATCAGCGTCCACGGTTGAATCGACAATCGAGGCATCGTCCCAAACCGATGCATCCGCTTCAGAGCCTGAGTCGCTGGGACATCCACCGGTCGTTATTGCTGCAAAAAGCGCCCCGATGAGGGTTAAGGTCAAAAAAAATCTTTTTCTCATGCATCACCTATACCTTGTTATCCATCCAATCCATGCATTTTCACTTGTGCAAACACGGTTACACTCGCTCAGTGTAACATTTATCGACTTCTTGGTCATTGGAAATAGTTGTTCAATGATTCGGCGGTGATTATATTGGGAGGCGACATGGATGACAGGAGAATAGGCGGAAAACAGCCCAGAGTTTTGGTTATTGCAGGAGTGACAGCTTCCGGGAAGACTTGTGCATCTCTCAAACTTGCGGATCAACTGCCCATAGAAATTGTGAGCGCGGATTCGGTGAGCGTGTATCGAGGATTGGATATAGGCTCGGCAAAACCAACGCCCGAACAAAGAGACCTGGTTCCTCATCACCTTATTGACGTGGCCGATCCGGATGAACCGATGTCCGCGGCTTTGTACGCGGAACTTGCAGATGACGCCATATCGGGCATTTTGTCGAGGGGACGGTATCCGGTTTTGGTTGGAGGAACCGGATTGTACATCAGGGCGGTATTGCACGGACTCATGGAAGGGCCGGAGGGTGACCAGGAGCTGAGGCTAAGACTGAAGGAAAAGGAGGATGCCTGCGGACGGGGAACGCTTCACCGAGACCTTTGTGAGGTGGATCCCATAACCGCCCACCGCTTGCATCCTTTCGACCAGGTAAGAATCATTCGCGCGCTGGAAGTTTATCAACGCACTGGAAAACCCATCAGTTCGTTCCAGGAAAAACATCAATTCAGTGAAAACCGCTATGACGCAATGTATTTGGCCCTTGACCCGGGACGGGAAATTCTGAATAGACGGATATCGGCCAGGGTCGAAGAAATGTTGGACCGCGGCCTTTTGGAAGAGGCCGCTGCTTTGCGAAGGCGCGGTTTTGACTCATCTCTTCGTTCGTTGCGCACCCCGGGTTACCGCCAGGCTTTTGAAGTATTGGACGGGAAAAAAACGGTTGAAGAAGCTTTTGAATCAATATGCACCGACCATCGCAGGTATGCCCGTCGGCAGAGGGTTTGGTTCCGAAGCGTATCATCCGTTCTTTTTTTTAACGGCCCGGATGAATTGAACTACACGGAACTTGCCGATTGGCTCCGAAAAAAATGAATGAACCTGGTTTAGAACCTAAACAAACGAGCCGAGATTTTTTTTCGGCGCGCGGCGACCGCTGCCGGAAACAGGAGCAACAGTAAAACAAACTTCTCTAGAGGCGCTTTCCTTGAGGGCAGATGCCGACATGAACAAGCGTAGTCTGAAAACGAGATCGGTTTACAGATTCCAGGGTCTTCGCTCGCCGGGTATATACCGCAAATCCCGGCTATATCGTCTTGCGACAAGTAACGCTTCTTTGTTTCTCCGGCCACGGTGTAGTTATACATCGCGGAATCAGTTATGAGTTCAGGCAAATCCCCCTTTGGGTGACAATCAGGGATGGGGTCTCCTCTGTGATCTATTGGGCGTGTGGAGTTGCTTCCATCATGACACAGGTGATCCAGGCCAAGAACATGGCCCAGTTCGTGAGTGAAAGTATTCTGTATGTCGTACTTACCGGGTTCTCCATCGGGATGAACCGAAAATGTCTGATGAACTCCATTGAATTCAATGTCCGTGTCCAGGATCTCGCCGTCGTCTTGCGCACCCGGGTCTGAAATAAACGTGATCGTTGTCAATGCCACTGCATTGGGATCGTAAAAGAATTCATCACCCCCCCAGACTTCGTCCAGCCATACCACTACGTTTTTGTTTGTCCCTTCAGTTGTAAAACCTCTTTTCAGGTTCGGCTCCGGATCCTCCAAGATGAACTGAATATATGAGTTGCATGTCCAAGCAGCTTCATTCCAGGCTTGTATCGCTGCATTCAGTGCGGTGATGGAATTAGACGGACCCAATACGGGACAACCACGGGAGTCCGGCGTGATGAACACGCAGGATCGCCTCCATGAAAGAGGGGTGCCGTGAGAAGTTGTGGTTCTAACATAGCCATGAACCGGACCGGTTTTGGAGACAAGAAACAAAATTGCCAAGATAAAAAGCTTCATGCCGAAAGCTTCCCTCCCGAATCCACAACCTCGAACGTATGCTCTCCAAAAATGGCGATTGAAGCCGTTATGTGTTCGGACGGCACTGTGCCGAAATCATGGATTACGAGATTTTGTTCGGTCTTTTTCATCGCGGATCTTTTGTTCCAGTTCTTCAAGGAAATACCGTGTGCGTGGAGGGCTTCCATGCCATTTCACACAGGACGTGTTCCGAACAGCGTATACTCGGCTTGCTTTTCTTTCGATTCTAAACTTTCCCTGCGCCATTCCTGCGACCATTGCATGTCTCCCGCGACGCTCAAGGAAAAGAAGAACTTCCTCATTCTTTTCGAAGTTCGGCTCACCGATTACCCTCTGAGCATAGCGACCAACCTGCCCTCCCAGTGTGACAAAACTTATGCTGTCATCTTTCCGCCGATCGCCCTTGTGTAGCGTTGTTACTTCCATGGTTACACGGGTGTAAATACGACTTTTGGATGTGTCCCAAAAAGACTCTCGTTTAACCACCCTGCCGTGCACGATCCAGGAAGACCTGCTTACGAGTTCTGAGAATTCAACCGGTTTCATCACCGAGGCATGTGAAGCATTTGACAAGATGAGAGTCAAACCGACTGCAAGAGATCCAATGTATTTCATATCGTATTTCCAATTTCTGTACAAAATGATGCCACATTAATTACTGTTTTGCCACGTTTTCCAACTATATTTCTTTTTGTCTCCTGATTCGTTGCTTTTTGCTTTGAAAATCTCTATTCTGCCGTGGTGTATGGAGGTGGACAGGAGAAACGTTTTCTTGATAGAGCTCTTTTGAGGAGGTAAATATGTTTTACAAACTCCGGTTGATTGCTGTTCTTTCATTGTTCGCAACGGTCACGTTGTTAAGCGGTTGCCGCAGCGGAGGCGCGTCAATGACCGGCCGGGTGAAAGTGCCGGAAAGCACGTATACGGTGGGACAGAGCGTCCGCTTCGATATAGAAGCATCAAGGGGTTCAGTGGGAACCGATTTCATCATTCAGCGCAAGGTAGGAGATGAATGGATGGAATGGGGTCAGTATAACCCGCGAAAAAGTTGTCCCGAGAAAAAGAAACGCCCTGAAGGCGGGTATCTTTTGATCACAAAGCGTGGCCCCATGTGCAGGTACGTCGATGACGTGTGGAGTGTAGACTGGGCCGGCATGAACTTGAGGCAATGCAGGGCGGCAGTGCCTGCGGACCCGGGGATATATAGAATATGCGCACATTTTTACGCTGGAGATTGTCTTATCCGTGAAGGAGTTTTCGGTTTTGAGATTCCCCGACCGACGGACCGGCGTAGACTTGTCTGTTCGAGTTCTTTCACCGTGAAATAGAGTTTTCCGGGGTTTTCGTTGTCCCGGAATTTTTCGTCGTAAACACTGGATCATGTCACAAGATTTGACAGGTTTATCCGACCAGGAACTTCTTGCCGCTGTTTTACAAAGACGGATCGGCGCGTGGGATGCTTTCTACAGGAGATTTCATCGTTTAATGGCCTCCTGCGTAAGAAAGGTTTATGCAAGATACGGTGTTCAGTATTCTCCGGAAGACATGGAAGATCTTTTGGGAAATGTCTGTTTCAACCTGGTGAAAAACGACTACAGAAAGCTACGGCTTTATGATCTTGATAAAGGATACAAGTTATCGAGTTGGGTGGGGTTGATTTCAACAAACACCGCGCATGACGAACTTCGGCGCAGGGAACCCGAGCATTTGTCCATAGACGGCGACGCTGAATACGTCCAGATTCCGGCCCGCTCTATCGACCCTCTTGCCTCCATCGAAAAGGAAGAACAAAAGCGGTTTCTGCAAACCGCGATGTGGGGGTTATCGGAAACAGACAGGCATTTCGTTGATCTCTATTACAATCTTCGCCTGGATCCCGACGAGATAGCAGCCAGACTCTCCATCAACGTAAACACTGTATACAGCAGGAAAAACAAGATCAGAAACAAGTTGATTCAACTCGTGAGAAAAATATTGAGAAGAAATGAGATAAAAAAGGGTATGAACAAGAGCTGACACAAAACAATTGGATCGCAAAAATCCGGGTTTCAGGAAAAAACAAGGATTTGCGACCTGAAACAGGAAGCTTTTGGTGGAAATCGGCGTATCAAGGACCGAATATCATGCCCGAACAAAAAGACAAATTTGAAGAACTTCTTTTCCAGGTAGCATCGGAATTCAACCTGAAAGAAGGGATTCCATCGCATGAACCGGACGATCTGGAAGAGCTGGAAATGCTCGAGGCTGTAGAAGCAGCTCTCCGGGCACAACCCGGTTCCAAAGACAAACCTGCTCCATTGCCCAAAGAATCTTCTGATTACGTAGAAATCATCGAGATGGTTTCGCAGGCCGTCAGAGAATTCGAAGAAGAACGCAATGGAAAACCCACCGCGCAGAAGGCCGATCCGGTTCTTGAAGAAGAAGAATCGATTGGAGGGCGATTCAAAGCTGTGTTCGGCAGTTTCGCCCGGGGCCTTCAGTTTCTATGCGGTACGACCCTGCCGGAGTCGGTCCGAATGGCTCCGGTTTGCGTAAGAAATTCCTCGCAGGCAGTCGACGCGATTGATCCCTGTTTTTCAGAATTCCGCACGGATCTTGGTGGAAATCTTATGAGGGTACAGGTAGAGCGTCTGCCTTCGGGACTTTTGGATATTCACATCCGCACCCTACGAAAAGCAGCAGCCGGAAAACCCTCACGGGCGATTCTTTCGTGCGGATCCAAGGTTCTGGATTCCATTCCGTTTGAAGGATCCGCTGTTCACTTCAAAGACCTTTCTCCGAAACGATATCTTGTCAAACTGACTGATGGGTCTTCACTCATCGGCCGCTTGGATCTTGTTTTCATGAGTGACTGAAAATCCGGATGTAAGCGGGTCAATGATCCTGCTTTTTTTTCGGCGAATCGAAATTCAGCTTGATGCGCCATCTGTCTTCATGGCGAACCAGTGACACGTTTTGCCTACGCCCTGCCGTCAAGCCGGGTCTTTTTCTCGATTGGTCCCGGGTCGCCACTATGCTGAGTCCGAGCATTGGAATATATGAGACATGGGCGAACTCGGGTTTTTCCGGAAAGTGCAGTGACTCCGAAGAACCGGCTACAAAACCAAGCGATGCTCCCTCCATGTGAAAGACGGCATTTGCCGGGGCGGGTGAACTTACTTCAACCACCGCCCTGTTTGGTTCCTGTTTCAATACTTTGAATTTTTCAGGCCTCCACTCGGACCGGGTTGTCAATCTTTCAGCGGGTGATATCAAGTCCAGGGGATCAAAATCGATGTTGTTTCCCGTGCCTAAATGCTCTGCCCATTCTTTCAACTGCTTCTTGGTTTCCGGAGCCAGCAGATTCCAAATCGCTTCCTTGTCACGACGTTCCACCGCGGACATGAATTTCTTTACGGCCCGATCGGGAGTATCGGGCGGTTCCGGATCCTTGCACCCTCCGATGAACCCGGCCAGAAAAGCAATTCCCAAAGTGAAAGGAATGGAGTTCAACTCGAACAAACTCGGTTTCCATTTCATAAGCCGTATCCGGTACATCTTTCAGACGCTCTCATTAAAAGATTTCCGATCGATCCCTTTCGCCCGAAATGCTACGGTCGAAAACCTCGGTGTCAAGATGTGTTGTAAAAGAAGGCGGAAAAGAACTCAATCATCTGACGAGGGACACGATACGGCGGAACAAATAAGCAGGAAACATGAATATCTTCTGCAACTTGCGACGCATTGACAACCGCTTCCTTGCTCTTTCTTCTTCGATTCTTTCCAATTCTACCTTTAGTTGAGCCATGTGTTCCATGACCCTATTTATGATTTTCTGGGAGGTTTCTTTACAATCAGGCAACGCCCTTAAATCATCCATTGGAATCGGTTTTCCGAAGATAACTGAAATCCTTTTGAAAAACCTGGGAAAAGCTTTTCCGATCGGAAGAACCTTTTCCATGCCGTTCACATAACATGGTATCACCCTGCAACCTGTCTCCCTGATGAGTTTTCCCGAACCCGGGCGACCAGGCAAAAGATTTCCGTCGCGGCTGCGGGTACCTTCCGGGAACAATATCATGTGAGATTTTGGAAGAGTCTTGCTCATTATCTCGAGAGCGCTGAAATCACGGCAACCTCGTTTGACGGGGATGCAGCGCCAACGTGAGGAAAACCAGCCGATGTATCGGTTTCTGAAAAAGTTTTCCTGAGCAGCAGGGTGATAGGGCAACACGTGAGGTTTGATAAATGCAGTGGGCCATGAAGTCAGATGTCCGACCAAATAGCTGTCTATCATGGTTCGGTGATTCGGAAGTATGAGCGTGTTGCGCTGGGTGCCGACATTTTTTCGGCCGTAGACGCGGGTGCGGTTAAGCACCCGATAAAGCAAAAAAGCCAAGAACGAAGTAAAGTGGAGAAGGAAAAGGCTTACGAGCAAATCCAGCGGTCTCAAAATCATTTTCCCCGACCTTACCCACAGGGAATCGCGAGTGGGGTTGGGTCGGGCTTTTTCCTGTGGATCCGCATCCACAATTCTGATCTTGGAAGGGGGTTGAATCTTGTCTTGCAGAACAGCGGTCCTGGTTACGTGATCCGCTGAACTTGTTTCAGTGTTTGCATGAACGGTTTGTTGCATACCCGAGGGTTCCCTGTGTAAAATCGGTTTCCAAGTATTGGTTTTAATAGATCTAAGCAAACTTCATGCCACACAGGCACAGCTTCAAGCAAATACTTACTGAGCTCATAACCAATTGATAAAACAGGTTTTTTTTTACAACAACGGAAGGGGACAAAAGCAGATCCCATAACATTGGAGCAAAAAGAGATGCGAACAAAAATTCGCAGCGCAATGGTTTTCGCTGCAAATAACGTGGCAAATGATCAATCGGCTTTGTACGGAGTCCACTCCGCGATTCGGTCCCTTGTCACCTTGCACCTGCCCTTGCATCTCCATTCGGAGTTTGAATTGTATTTCCAACCCAGGTATCGAGAGGGTCCGCCGCTGCGCGTTGTTATCAAGAAATCAGGGGTGAGCCGATGAAAAGCGTCTCCCCTCTCGGCCTCAGTCGGCTTGTCCCCTCTCGATGGATCCACGGGCAACCAGCCGTAGCCGGGAAGATAAATCTCGACCCATCGATGAAAAACCTGGTCAAAAGATGCATCGTCATAGCGAACCACGAAAGAACCCACGTATCTTGCCGGGATGCCGGCAACTCTGCACATTGCGATGAAAAGAAAAGAATACTCCGAACAGGATCCGGAACCTTTTTCCAGCAGGTAGGGAGCCGCGTTCCAGCCCCCCCCCAATTTGTAATACATGCGCTGATGCACGTAACGGTAGATGCGGCGGGCCCTCCAATAAAGGTTGGTTTCCTCCCCCACTGCTTCTTCCACAGCCTTTTTGATGGCTGGATCATTAATCGAGTATTTGGTTGCATCTCCAAGATAAGCCTTTCTTATTTTCACTGGAATTCTTCTCTCGGGCAGAATCGTGTGTGGGAAAACAAAATGCCTGACATCGTAAAGGTCCACGGTTGTTCGCCAACCAACGGTTACCGGTTTTCCTGCTTCTACGTTTTTGAACTGGAAATGAGCGAATCGCTGTCCCCACTCGTCCGTCACATAACCCGTGGGCTTTGAAAAGTAACGAGGCGGTGTTCTCATATGGTGAGATAATTCCCTCACCGGAACAGCGAGGTAAAAGTCGAGATCCTGGAGAGGAGCCGGACCCTGGTTCCTTATCTGATAGCGGTATTCCATATTAAGGGTTTTTACCCGCTTTCTGCTCACTCTTTTACGGCTTTCCGAAACCATCGCATAAATCATGTTTTCCCCGTAATCAACGGCAAACAATCGGCGGCCGTCATGAGCCAGACCGGTCACATGCGGGCCTGGAGCCGGGATTGAAAAAATCACATCTCCGAATTGAATATCCACCAGGTATATCAAGTCTGCAATTCGATCAGCGGCCCAAAGATAACGGCCGTCCCACGTCAAACCGGAAATGTTCTCAGACGGAGCCGGGAGCTTTCGCATCGTGGTGCCGTCATCCGGATCCAGTTTTCTGAGAGCGTTCGTAGCAGAATCCACAGTCCATAAACCCCCTCTTTCCCAGGCAAGACCGTTCGGAGTTGTTGCGTGTGTGCTTATCCGGTGCAAAACGAATCCTGTACTTGTATCGACCTTGTAGATTTTCCTTTCACGCGGCGATGCACTCCACAAGTATTTTCCGTCCCATGCCAGGTCCCCCGGACGATGTCCCGGCGAAAGGAGCTTGTTGATTGTTCTTCCGGATTTCACGTCCACTCGATAGAGAGTCTCGTTTCGATGATCTGCAACCCAAAGATGAGTTCCATCCCATGCTGCTCCTGTTGCAGCAGCACCGGGAGTTTTCGTCGTCGACAAAATTCTTCCCGGTACGGCTTCCGCCGGGAGGGAACCGCCAACGAGCACAAGGCAGAAAAGTGATGAAAACAATAACTTTTTCCGACTTTGGGGGCTTCTAAAAAGGGTCTTTTCAGTCATTCTTTTCCTCCATAGGTTTGTCTTTTCGCTTCTGATTGTCTTGTAAAGTTTTGTCCAAAAGACAAAAGAGCATCACGAGATACATATGTCAACACGATCACGTCACCGAATTTCTATTTCCGATTTTGACAGGCTACGCTGGTTTCTCCCTGTTCATATCACGTTTCGGAACTAAGAAGTTGACAGTCGGTGGATCCAAGGTCCAAATATACGTTGTTTCTTGTATGGTTTTGTTTAGTGGAATAATGTCAGGTGAGTTTTCCTAGAGATTGGCATGGTAGAGCATATGTCCGATAACGCGAAAAAAGTCATATTGATAAAGAACGCCATGGCGGTCGCTACCATGGACGACAATCAAACAGTTTTGAAAAACGCGGACCTGGTTTTGAGAGGACCGGCGATTGAAGCAGTCGGGGTAGGTCTTGAACAAACGAATGCGGATGAAGTTATCGACGCATCGGGAAAAGTTGTTCTCCCCGGGATGGTCAATACGCATCACCATTTATTCCAGACACTTTGTCGCAATGTACCAAGGGTTCAGGATAAGGAGCTTTTCCACTGGCTGACCGATCTTTACCAGATATGGAAGGGACTGACTCCTGAAGATGTTTATGTAAGCGCGCTTGTCGGGCTTGGAGAGCTTTTGCTGACTGGATGCACGACCGCGGCTGATCACTACTACGTGTTCCCGGTGAACCAGCCACCCGATCTACTGGATAGAACGGCTGAAGCGGCTGAGTTGCTGGGAATCCGACTTTGCCTGACCCGCGGTTCCATGAGCCGCGGCAAAAACAAGGGTGGATTGCCTCCGGATGAGGTCGTTCAGGATGAAGACACGATATTAAAGGACAGCTTGCGGGTAATTGAAAAATACCATGATCCGGAACCGTTTTCTTTTTGCACGGTGGCGCTTGCTCCATGCTCACCGTTTTCGGTTACGACCGAACTTCTAAGAGACACGGCCGTACTAGCCCGCGAAAAGGGAGTCCGGCTGCATACGCATCTTTGCGAGACTCGAGATGAAGAACAATTCTGCTTGAAAAAGCACGGAAAACGCCCTGTTGAGTACATGTCAGAGGTCGACTGGCTGGGGCCGGACGTATGGTATGCTCATGGGATTTATTTCAATGACAGCGAGATGAGAGAACTCGGACGCACCAAAACATCCATCGCTCATTGTCCGACATCCAATCTCAGGCTGGGTTCCGGCATAGCCCCGGTGCCCAAGCTTAGAGAATACTCAGTTCCAGTCGGCCTGGCAGTGGACGGTTCGGCGAGCAATGACAGCTCTGACATGCTTGCAGAAACCAGGATGGCTCTTTATGTCCATAGAATAGGCACATCCGTGGATTCAATGAGCGCTCTGGACGCGTTCCACCTCGCCACCCGGGGCGGCGCTGAAGTTCTGGGCCGAACCGATATCGGCTCTCTGGAGCCCGGGAAGGCGGCGGATCTGTCTTTGTGGGACATGCAAGGTATTGCTCATGCGGGCGGGCTTCATGATCCGGTGGCTGCACTGCTTTTCTGCAATGCAAGACAATACGCGGATACCGTCTTTGTTCACGGTAGAAAAGTAGTGAACAACGGGCGGCTGGTCCGAACAGATGAAAAAGAGCTTGCCGCAAAACAAAACGGTCTTGCAGATGATCTTCTGAGGAGAGCAGAGGCAAACACCGGAGTAGAATTCCACCGGCCTGGATAGGGTTTCTTTCCAGAAACCGCGAGAAATCGCAAAAGACCCTTTCAGGCCGCGATGAAACTTTTTCAGGAGGATGACCATTGGTATCGAAATCCCGGATGTCAAAATCATCGGCTGTATTGTTTTTACTGCTGTCGCTAGCGTTGTGTCCATGTGAGGCTCGGGCCGAAGCCGGTACATGGAACCTGGAGTTGAACCTGGGCGGTGCAGCATTATTGACCGACACGGCTGCGCCTGATGTGAAGCGTTTCGGCCTGGATTTGGCGGTGAAAGCCGATATGCCCTTGCCGATGTTTCCGATGGTGGCGCCCCAGATACAGTACGCTTTCGATTTTTTACCCGGCAAATCCGGAATACATTCGGTGATGGCGGGGGTTCGGGCCAGGGTACTGGAGGGAGGGCCGGGATTCGCCCTGTCTCCTCTGTGGCCTTCGAGCGCTCCCAAGGGTGGATTGCACGGCAATTTTTACGTGGAGGGTAACCTGGGATACGTGCATGCACCCACCGTGGCCGGAGATTCAAACTGGTTCGGATTCTCTCTGGGTGTCGGCTACCAGATGGCGGTTGCTTCTCCGCTTCATGTGGGAGCGTACGTGAGATATCAACAGATTGTTTTTAAAGGAGCAAAAGACCCGATATTTCTAACTTTTGGTGTTGCCGTGTCTTTTGGTTGGCCGAAAGAAATCATGGATGTGAAAGAAGCCCCTCCTCCGGATGAACCGCCCGAGGAAATGGCCGAACCAAACCTTGTAGGCAAACCGGGTGATCAAGACGGTGACGGGGTGCCCGACGAGATAGATCTTTGCCCGATAACAGCACCGGGCGTGGAAGTGGATGAAAGGGGTTGCATGGTTTTACGGGGAAGAATGATGTTTCCCGAGATTCTATTCTACGAAGGCAGAACCAGATTGCCCGGAAAAGCGCTTTTGCAGTTAAAGCGTCTTGCCGATACGTTGAATGCCAATTCCAATGTCTATGTCCAGGTGTACACTTATGCCGACGAAGAGGACTCGGCGACTGAAAACATGATGCTTGCCGATAAGCGGGCGGAAAGAATAAAGGAATGGCTTGTCAAATTCGGAGTTCAGACCGCCAGGATCAAATCATCGAGCGGCCCGGCCGAGCGCCCTCCGCCGGGCCGTGAAAAACCTCCCTGGTGGGAACGGAGGGTGGATTTCAGGTTCAGAATACACGGACCCTGAAGAAAAGGCAGTTCATCAACGAAAAAGATAAACGAATTTGCAAGTGGGGTGGAGACTGCCGGAGACTACCGTCGATGTTGCGTTTTGTTGGGATTATGAAACAACCGATTTTTCCGACGCGGTGGAGGTCTGTTGTCTTCACGGATGTTTAATCTTTTATTCGACCATATTTCGTTTTCTTTCAGTCCTGTTATCCGGCGGATATGAGCGAAGTCGCTTTCCCAGGAAGCCGATGCCGGATCGATTCCAAGGGCAAAAAGCTGAAGAGCTTGTGAAAAATACCCTTGCCGGGTCAGGGAACGCATTCGGCGGCTCTTTCTTCCGGGAAAGAGTCGTTTCTGAGCTGCAAACATCTGATAGATACAATCTTTGTCCCGACGGGGAACTTTGAGCCGGCTCAAAACAGGATCCAGGTTTTCTTTCAAATATTCACTGACATCTCGGCTGCTCATCCATTCCGGATCCAGGGTTGCTATCAAAAGATTACCCAGTAAAAGTGATCTCTCGGGCATGAAATCCCGTTTTGTCACGGCATGGTCGACTGCATTCAGCCGGCTCCTTAAAACGCCCGCCTTCATCGAATCCCTCAGCGCTGATGCCGCTTCGGCAAGCAAAATCTCCAGAACGGAAGAGGAGTCCATGAGTTCAATAGCCTTACGCGATGTGCCTTCACCTAGTAGTCGTCGTATCTCCTCCAGCACCCTGGCCGGGGCGCAATGAACAAGTTCTTTTCTGTATTCAAGCATGGCATCGTGTGTGGATGATTCCAGCCGCATATCCAGCCTGGCCGAAAACTTTATTGCACGCAGTATTCGTACAGGATCCTCCCTGAAACGCACTCGGGGATCGCCAATTGTTTCTATTACCCCCCTTTTGATGTCTTTCAGGCCGCCCACGTAATCAATTACCGAACTTTTTCCCGGATGATAAAAAAGGCCGTTGATGGTGAAATCACGCCTCAATGCGTCCTGTTCCGCGTTTCCGAAAACATTGTCCCGTCTCAAAAACAGCGGATTGGGCCCTTCGGGTTCCCGATCAGCAGCCAATACACCGGGGTCAATCCCATCATGGTCTTCGTTTTCCACCAGTGCAAATTCTTGGATATCCTCCCCTTGAGGATTAGCCCTGAATGTGGATGTCTCAATAATATGATTTCCGAAGAAAACATGGGCCAGTTTGAACCGACGGCCGATGATTCTGCAGTTGCGGAACAGCTTTTTCATCTCCTCCGGTGTGGCGGAGGTGGCCACATCGAAGTCCTTCGGCTTCCTGCCGAGCAGAAGATCCCTGACACATCCCCCCACGAAATAAGCCTCGTGTCCGTAACGATGAAGTCTCCGGATCACCTTAAGAGCATCGCTATCCAGATCGGACCCTCGAAAAACCACTTGTTCCTTGCGAGGAACGCTTGATTTCCGCTTACATTCCGAATCTTTTTTTTCGTCCGCATTGTTCTTCATTACGGCTCTTTTCTCTATCATCCATTGCAGTCCTTTTCAATCAGTTGATATCGATGACAGCGAAGAGTTCCATGTTCTGCTTGTTTAATGTCAGGCCTTTAATGACAAATCGCATTATTGCGCCGACGGAATCAATCTTCGCCGGGGAAAAGTGACCCTGATGGATCCTTCGGCCGGATGCGCGACCGCGATGAGATATGCTGGCTAGATGACGGAACTGTTGGAAATTTACCTGTCCCGACTCTCTTGACCGAACGACGCGATATTCCAAAACCCAGACTGCACGGAGGTGTTCCCAGGTCTTCATCATCACAACCACATACGCCCACGCTGAGACCATACTTCCGGGCTCCCTCCCGTATTTCCCTATAAAATCCAGACCTTTTTTCCACCGGAAGAATCCGACGAGGCATGGGAGGATATGCAGTTCGATCCAGGTAAGACCCCAGGATAAGGTCTCCGGTGGTCGCTCCGGTGGAATCAATCACTTCCCGCACTCCTGGATAGGGGCGAAAGATGGAAGTCGTCACCCGTCGGAAATGAAGATCTGAGGCAGTACTCAGAAGCTCCCTGTAATGCTCGGAGCCATCGTTTACAAAGGGTATGATCGGGCCGATATGCAGCATGGCGGGTATATCCGCCCTGCGCAGTTTTTGCAGATTGAACAAGCGGGTCTCGACATCCGCGCAGCCGGGTTCCCAAGCATTGATCACTTGGGGATCAATGCTTGGTATTGCAATCCGCACCCGCACGGATTCCCTGTACCGGCTGAAAAGCTCAAAGGCTTCCCCGGGAATTCGCCCACGTGTTTCCAACGATACTCCTACCCTTCGCTCAAACAGCAGTTTCAAGCACTTAATGGCGACGCGTTGCACCTCGCTGAGACCTGAAAACGGCTCGCAACTTGTTCCTACAAGAATGAAAGCCGGACGGTTGGACCTCCGCGCTTTCCTTTCCAGTTCCCGGGCAAGCAATACATCCAGCTGAGGATTCGGCGATGCCAAAGGTTGTTGTCGCGCGCTATGCCTGCAATGCAAGCATCCGCATGGACAGGATTCAAGAAGATTCAGGCTGTAAAGCACACCGTGGCAACCTTTCCTGACCCGGCTCAAAACGGGTTTCCTGGTTTTTTCCATGGCTTTTACACTCGGCTGCTTTCGTCCCGGCTTATTCCCTTTGGAGTGGTGAGCTCGTTCCCGGGAAGCTTTCTAATAGCTCATTGGCGCACTTACAGACATTGTACCTTCGATCTGTGATTTGTACAGTTTCAAGCAATACTGTCAACAACCAAAAGTTTTTGCAGTTGAATTTCTACAAGAATATGGTTTTTTTTGAATCTTCACTTGTGCGAAACAAACCTTTTTTGCACATGGTTCCGCTTTCCGCCGGTGTTTTAGAAAACATCTAAAAAATGCATTTTTACAAGTTTTTTTCTTCAAAAGAGATCTATTCCAGTAGCACGTATTGAAAGTGAAACGAATGCAGTGTATAAGAAACATCCTGCATTCAATTTGAATTTTTTTGCAGGAAGATTTGACGGAACTAATTTTTGTTCTGCATCTATATATTTTGGAAAATAAGCGTTTATATCTTCAAAAAGAAATGTCTCGAAGCGCCAAACGACCGAAATATCGGATTGATGAGGTGTCCCCCAAAGAGACATGAAACGAAAGGAGAAAGACTGGTTTGGAGAATTTGGAATTTCATAAAGTTGAAAAAGAATCGGAATTGCCCGAATGGGCGTCACGCGATCGACTGGTGGAGTTTTTTCACTACAAAATGAAACCGTACGAAGATTTGAAAGAGGATATCAACAAGGCGCTCGACTACCTGTTTTCGGACGAGAATTATGCCGGCGGTTTCTTGATGCTGGCAAGGCTGGAAGGCCGCCTTGTTGGAATGCTTGCGATGCTGAAAACCGGCATGAGTGGATATGTTCCCGAAAACATACTGCTTTTCGTGTCGGTCGATCCGGAATTGAGAGGAAAGTCCATCGGCCGAAGGATCATAGAGAGGTCGATTGCAGAATGTGAAGGCGACATAAAGCTTCACGTCGAATATGACAACCCTGCCAAGCGCTTGTACGAAAGAATTGGTTTTAAATCAAAGTACGCGGAGATGAGATATAAAGGCCGTTAGAGGTCAAGGGATGGCTGTACATGAAAGAAGTGAGGACAAGAACCAAAGGGGGCCAAGTTTTTTTTGTAACGAATTGGAAACAGAGAGGCATGCAAAACAATGAATCGCGTTATAGTTGACCTGGAAGCCCTTCATGAAAACATCCGAGCTGTGGACAAGTGGATGGCCGACCACGGAGCCGGTTGGACCCTGGTAACCAAGGTTTTATGCGGACATTCCGACACCCTCAAGGGGTTGCAGATTCTGGGTGTAAGATCCATGGGTGATTCCAGGCTGGCAAACCTGAGAGCGATAGAAAGAATCGTTCCGGACCTGGAAGCCTGGTACCTCAGGTTGCCGCATTTTGCCGCTCTGGATGACATCGTGAACCTTTCCGATGTCAGCCTTAACAGCGAGATAGATACGATTGAGGCGATCAACAAGGAGGCGGAAAGGCAGGGAAAGGTTCATAGGATCATCGTAATGATAGAGTTGGGCGACTTAAGGGAAGGAATTTTGCCGGGGACGTTGATAAAGTTTTACGATCACATTTTTCAACTTTCCAACATTGAGGTGCTGGGAATCGGCGCAAACCTAGGTTGTTTGTCCGGAGCTGTTCCCAATGTTGATCAGCTTACTCAGTTGGCCCTCTACAAGGAACTCCTGGAGCTAAAATTTCAGAGAAAACTGCCGATGATATCAGCGGGATCCAGCGCTGTGCTGCCGCTTCTTCTTCAGGGAAAAGTGCCCAAGAGCGTTAATCATTTTCGTATCGGAGAAGCGGTGTTTTTAGGCACTGACTTGGTGTACGGCGGAAAACTCCCGGGGTTGAGAGACGACGCCATAACAATCGAAGCCGATATTGTTGAGATAAAGGAAAAGAGTTTGCTTCCGCTGGGCGAAACAACTTCAATGACCCCATTCGAATCCTTGCAGAATGACACTTCGGACCAATTGCCCGGGCAGAGAGGTTATCGTGCAGTGGTCACACTCGGGCAACTTGATACGGATGTACAGGGATTGACGCCCAAGAATCCGAAACACCAGATAGCCGGAGCGAGCAGCGATTTGAGCGTAGTAAACATCGGGGAGGATCCGGGAGGGCTGAAAGTAGGCGACACTTTGAAGTTCAGCCCGAATTATGCTGCCCTCCTGCGGGCCATGAGCGGTAAATATATTGAAAAGTTTGTTGTCCCTTCCGTGGTCAGGTTTGCAGACCAGGTCCCGGATGATCAAAAAGACATCCTGCCCCCGGTGTTGGAGCAGTTCAACGATAGAGGATCGAATAGCTCTGAAGATTACGATGGGTCAGCATGAACAGTGAATTGAGAAAAACGCTTCACGCGTCGGCAGAATTGTCGGCCGGCGAAGAAAAAACAGCCCAAATAATAAAAGAACACCTCGAAAAATTTCGCCCGGACCGACTGATAGATTGCATAGGGGGCCACGGTCTGGCAGCCGAGTTCAAGGGTAGGGAGCCGGGTCCGCGAGTGATGTTGAGATGTGAGTTGGATGCTCTTCCCATACCCGAGACGATAAGCGCACCACACGGTTCAAAAACCCGCGGGGTTTCCCACAAATGCGGTCACGATGGACACATGGCGATCATGGTGGGAGTTGCGGCAGCGTTGGCGCAAAAACCTCCCGCCCGCGGATCAGTGGTATTGATGTTTCAACCGGCCGAGGAAACCGGAATGGGTGCCTCCATGGTCATAGCAGACAAAAAATTCCTGGAGATTTATCCTGACCGGGTTTTCGGCCTGCATAACCTTCCCGGATTCCCCTTGGGACAAATTGTTTTGAGAAAAGGTGTATTCGCGGCGGCATCAGTCGGCTTGAAGGTCCGGATGACAGGTGCCACTTCGCATGCGGCTGAGCCGCATCAAGGGCGCAGTCCGGCGCAGGCGGTCGCTCAGGCGATACAAAGCCTAAGCGCGGTACCTCAGTTCAGCACGGCTTTGCATGAAGCTTCCAAGGTTACTGTGATTCATGCCCGGCTGGGCGAGGCCGCTTTCGGGACATCGCCTGGTGAAGCCGAGGTCATGGCCACCTTGCGGGCTCATGAAGGAGAGGTCCTGAATCGCATCAAGGAAAAGTGCCTTTCCGTTGTCAAATCGGTTGCAAACGGTGCTGAACTGGCTATGGAATATTCATGGGTCGAAGAATTTCCTTCTACTACAAACGATGACGAAACCGTGGATGTGTTAAGCGATGTAGCGAATCATCTCGGGATGAAAATCGAACGGCAAAAGGACCCATTTCCCTGGTCCGAGGATTTCGGCAATTACACACAACAAATACCCGGGGCTTTTTGGGGACTTGGGGCAGGTTCAAAGCATCCGGCTCTTCACCATCCGGATTATGATTTCCCCGATGAACTGATCGAACACGGAACAATTTTTTATCTTGAGCTTTTAAACCGCACTGTCGGCCTTGTTGAGTGATTTAATGTTTACAACATCCAGCATTGAACTGAGCGAATCCGCATTAAGGCGGAACTTTCGCTTCTTAAAGGAAAATATCGGCCAAGGAGTCAAGTTTTCATCCGTCATAAAGGGAAACGCTTACGGACACGGCATTCGGGAGTTTATTCCGATGGCGGAGAGGTGCGGCATAGATCATTTTTCGGTGTTTTCCGCGGCCGAGGCCTACGTGGCCCTGCGCAGCCTGACGCGAAAAAGCAATATATTGATCATGGGCGACCTGGGGGAAGGAGCCGTTGAGTGGGCGATCGAAAACAACATCTCTTTTTACGTGTTCGGCACTGCAAGGCTTTTAGAGGCGGTGGAAAAAGCCAAAAAGCTGAAGGCAAAAGCCGGGGTGCATCTGGAACTGGAAACCGGCTTGAATCGCACTGGTCTTGAGGGCAAGGAACTTCTGGATGCAGTGGAAATCATCCGGAACAACCCGGATAAAATAGCGGTGGAAGGTGTTTGCACCCACTTCGCGGGGGCGGAGAGTTCGAGCAATTATTTGAGGATACAGAGCCAAATGCGGATTTTTAACCAACATTGTGAATGGTTGAAAAATCAAAACATTGAGGTGGGCTTGCGACACACAGCATGTTCTGCAGCGGCCTTTGTATACCCTGAAAGTGTAATGGACATGGTGCGTTTCGGGATTTCTCAATACGGTTTTTGGCCGAGCAAAGAAACAGAAATGCACTATCTGCTGCAGGACTGTCATGACAAAAAAGCGGTGAGCCGGGATCCCCTGAGACGTGTCATCAAATGGAAGAGCAGGGTGATGAGCATCAAAGACGTCGCCAGAGGGGAATTCGTGGGATATGGAAACACATACATGACAACGAGGAAAGAAAGGCTCGCCGTCGTGCCAATCGGTTATTCAGACGGATTCAACAGAAACCTGAGCAACCTGGGACACGTTCTGGTTCGGGGGAGACGGGCGCCTGTGGTAGGTGTGGTAAACATGAACGCAATGATGATCAATGTCACGGAAATACCGGGAGTTGATGTTGG
Source organism: Myxococcales bacterium (assembly GCA_007131745.1). Next base: position 70,676 of record SLPX01000002.1, on the reverse strand, counting down.
TGACGAGGTGGTCATTGTCGGAAAACAAAACAGGATGCAGATCAGCGTAGGTTCATTCAGCGACATGACCCGGTACATGAACTATGAAATTCTGGTGCGCCTTCCCGGTGAAACCCCCAGAATCGTTGTTAAATAGTTTATTTTGGGGAGAACTGCAAAGTTTGCCAAAACACGTGTCAATCCGGGACCCAAGATGACAATGAATGTTTTTTCCGAAGGGCGTCGAGACGAGAACGCAGGCTGTGCAGCATTTGCTCCGCCGCCCAAACCATTCCATTGTTGAGTTGCCTGAGGGTGATGAAATCGTCTGGCACGGCCTGCATCGTACATTTGACCAGTGTATGGTTTTCGTTCCATTCATAGAAATCCATTCGTCCCCGATATTTCCGCATTGAACCCCTGTAGCGCGACCAATCCAACCGGTAGTGGTTCCCGCCCTGAACAGACCACTCATACCTGACGGCCACCCAGGCGTTTCTGAGCGGCCATGGAAGATCGGTGACCATGACTGCCCACATCCGGTTTCTTCCGCTCCTTCTCACAACGGTGCTTTTTTTTACTCTCGGCATGAATCTCGAGTAATTCTGCACCTGCATTACAATGTGCATCACCTTGGGGGGGGGATCCGCCATGAGGATGTAAACCGTGGGTTTCCAGTGTTTTTCGCTCTTGTCCACGTGTACGACGGATTCCCAGTTTTCAATACGGCGGATTTCATCGCGCGAAAGCCTTGTTTTGACGGAGGAGCTTTTAGCGAAACCCGGATTCGCCGCCAAAAAAAGAACCGTCCCGAGAAAACCTGCTATGGCTGCAAATTTCACCCCATGAACCGGTTCATGTTTTTCTTTTTCGCAGTGGATATTCAAAAGTCTTCCTGTGCGCACTGCATCCCATCCCTGATGTATCGATCCACCATTTGAAATTCATAATAAACATAAATCATGGATTGCCTGATCTTCTCCCAGATCTTTCTTCCTTCAGCCTCCCTGCCTTGTCGCATAAGTCTCATAGACATATAATAATCCGCTTCTAAAAGTTCCCCCGGGTTAGAGGCTTTTTTTCGGAGTGTTTCCATGTCTATTTCACCTCGGTACCATCGGGCGAGGGAGTGATACCATTCCTTGCCTTTCAGGTTTTTAAGGTAGTCCCATGCAGGACGAAGACGGATATCCTCCACATTGCAGAGCCTTCCGAGATCCAGGATCCAGAAAGTGGCATAAGCTTTCTTATATTCAGTTACCTCGTCCCTGACGAGAGCCCTGCTGTACAAATCAAGAGACTCATTAACCAGACCCCGTGAAACCGTGAAGTTCATCGCATCTGCATATGTTCCTGTACGGTCGGGAGCGAGATCGACCGCTGTGCGCAACAAATTCACCGCATGATCTCTTTTGCCGAGTTCATCAAGTATTTCCGCCTGCATGATTAAAATGCCGGCTCTCAATTCCGAATCCCTCAGCACACTTACCAGCCTCATCAGGCCGCTCATGGCTTTCATGAGCAGCTGACCGGCTTCTTCCCCCCGTCCGTTCTCTCTCATGCTGTGCGCCAACTTGACCACAACCCGACCCAACCAGTAAACTTGACGAGCTTCTCCTTCGGCTCTTTCCACCGCCTGTTTGAAATGCTTTTCAGCCCCAACATAGTAGCCGTTCCAGTAAAATATCTCACCCAGTTCTCCATGCGCCTCGGAAATCTCTTCGAGTGACAATGCTTTTTTGTACAGTTTCATCGCTGAATCAAGGTCACCCCGACCTGTATGCGCACGGCCCGCGGCAAAGTATGACCTCGCCGGGCCGATGTCCAATGGGCGTGTCGGCCAGTGCATTTGTGCAGCCTCGTGAAGCTTTACATTCCGCTCCAGCATGGCCCTTACGGGAGAAAGGCGTTGTCTTGCCACAAGAACGTGGATACGCATGAGATAGGCTCTGGCAAGATGGTCCCATGCCTCGTGCCACTCTGGATTTCTGCGAACAGCTCTTTCAAGGTTTGCTATTTCCCGCAGGTTGTCTTCACTTTTTTCCGCAATTTTGGCCAGGCAATAAAACGGCTCCGGCGCATCCGGAAAACGACCCGCCGCACTTCGACAGATGGTTTCAGCGACCAACGGTCCTTCATCTACAAAATAATCTGAAAGGGCTTTGTAATCAGCCGGATGGGCATCAGGTGAAAGAACCCTCTTCAACAATCGCACCAGGAGTTTGTCTCTTGCTTCCGGGAACGGCCACTCTTCCATTTCTTTGGAAAGTTTCGCCCATTCGCCGCTCAGAACGCGAGATTCGGCCAGGAAAAAGAGCAATCTGCGCACTTCTCTTACTTTGGCTTGGCTTTCCTGGAAAGCCTTTATGCTGTCTCTCTTCGCTGAATCGGCCTCTGCTTCCGGAACGGCCGCAAGCATGGCGACGCCCTTTTGAACGAGGCGAACCATCTCCTCCAGAACAAGAGGTCCGGGGAAATGGACAGCGGTCTTCTCCAAGACATCCAGCATCTCCATGATGGGTGTGTTCGGTGTGTTGTCCCCCGCCTCCTCGATTTTTCCCAGCCATTCAATAACGTTTCTGAATTTCTTGCGTTGGTTTCCTGTTTTGTCCGACATGTAATCCAGCACTGCATGAGCAGTGAGAACCTTCTTTACTTCTCCCCGAGGAATGAAGCTTTTCAGAATCTTATTGGATGCGGCCACCAGCAGTTCTTTTTCGCCTGAACTCAGATCTTCTGGAGAAACAAGCGGATGAGTGCCTTTCATCCCGTCGCGACGGAACAAAAATGAAAGCATTTTTGAATATAGTTCGAAACCAGCCTTGCCTCCCGTTCTTTCGAGTTTCATGTCCAAGTGTTTTGCGGCCCAGTTCAGGAAAGCTTTTCTGACCTCCGCGTATTGTTCAGGTTTTTTGAGATTTCCGGCTCGGAAAGTCTGGCGAGCATCTTCGTAGTCATCCCTGTTCTCAAGGGCGAGGTGTTCCATCTTCAGCGGTTCGGGAATTCCCGGTTTGGAAACGGGAATACCGTATAACGCACGCTGCGCCCTGTCGGTGGTTGATTTACATCCCGAATAAGGAATCGCCAATTTGGCAAGTAAAACCACAACAAAACACTTTTTCATGAAATAAAAAAAATCCATCTTCTAATCATTCCAAGCTTTGAAGCTTTTCTCTGAACGGTGCATTCATGCAGCCTTTCAAGTGCCCACAAATTGTCATCTGCATCCGCGAGCAGCATTTATATTTCAATAATAATGGTAACCTATGCCAAAACCTATGCGGTGAACAAGTTTCCAGTAATCACCGGCCGCCGAGGGAAGACCTTTTCCACTGTCAACATAGTTGCAGTCTTCATTCCAGACTATATCCACCCTGTTTGTTACACATGCCGTCGTCCGGGTCGGATCAAAACCCGTGCCCGCCCCGGACAACCGGCCCATGAAAGAGACGGCGTAACCGAAGTGAAGGCTGACGCTCTTGTGGGGAAACCACTCGATAGTGAGCAACAAGTCAAGCTTGTGATTGTCCACCGCTGCCGCGCTCACCCATTTTTTATCGACCAAAGAGGATTCATACATCAAACCACCGCCGACTCTCAGGTTTTTTCTCGCCTTAAAAGCGGTTCCGACCTGCACCCTCCATATGTCGTTGAAACCGCGGTAGTGATGAAAATTCAAGTCCCAGTTTCCCATGTTTTCAGCCCTGAACTCGTTGGAGCTGAACTTGAAGTGAAGGTCATTGTGTACGCTGAAATGGATCCACTCGAAATGCAGATTCAATTCCCACTTCTCATTCGGATTCCATGCAGCTCCAATGCTCAGGCTGTCTGGCAGGACGTAGAATACTTTTGCCCGTCCCTTGATGTCCACCCAGTCTGAAGCCGATTCGTCATACCTGCTTACAGCAACCCGGCCCGACGCTTCCACGTTGGATCGCTCCAACCCGAGAGCCTTGGAACGATACGCTATTGCCAACCTTATGTCTCGGGGAAGGATCAAGAGAGCTCCCGCGCTGAAGGTGAGGCTGTTGTCGGTCGCGTTCAAATCCACCATTTCAGTCCTGTGGGGATCCTCGACCCTGTAGTCATCTTCGTTTCCGGGCTTGTAAGTCTCGCGGATTGTTCTATCTCTGTAAAAAGACATATTGAAAACGGACCTCACGTAACTGAGCCCCACCCCTACGTAGAAACGCCGGTGAAGCTTCACCGAAACAGCGGGAGTCACGTAAATGTTGAACCAGTCCATGCGAACCTTGTGGTAACGAAGCGGAGCATCCAATCCGGGCGGATCACGTCCCGCAAAACGATCCAGCTCAGCGTACGGTGTGTAAACGGCCACCCCTAGGACGACCGAGTCACTGCCCAAGTTGGTGGAAAACCCGAAAAAAACGTCCGGCGCCATCGATAAATATCGCTCTTTCTCAAAAGAAAGCGCTCCCGGCCCGGAAAAAGGCGCTCCCGTGGAAGGGTCTATGGAATCTCTTTTTGCTTGAAAGTGTGTCATCCGAAGTGTTCCATCAAGAAACACTCGCGTTCCGGTCGCCAGTCCAAGTGCGGCCGGGTTCCAGTATATCGAAGTCACCATACCTTCAACCGGGCTGGAAAAATTCAGACCTCCGATACGAGCGGCGGTCGAGGGAGCGGCGAAAGCAACGCGCGATACAAGGGACAAGGTGAAAAACGTTGAAGCGATCCACCCCATTCGGCTCATTCGATGAAACCCGGCTATATCAAATGGCCGTTTGTAGGTTTCCGCTGTTTTCAAACCGGTGCACACGTTTCTTCCTCCGTCCTGGAACTGTTTTTATCCTTAAACAGGCTATACGTCATCCCCAAATACACGAAATTCCGAGAAACGGGGTATTGTTTTTGTATCGAGTGCGGCATACACTTTGAAAATCGGGAGTGAAAACGAGTAAAGAAAGGCGGAGCTGATTTCAGGAGAGCGATCCGATGAAGCACCTATCAAACGAAAAGAAATCCAACAAACCCTCGGAAACCGGATTCCTGTACAGGTGTGCGCCTTTGTTTTTTGCGTGTTCTATGGTTTGTCTGCCGTCGATCGCGTACGGCAGCCTGACCCTTTTAGAGCGGGGACAAGTATTATTGCTCGGCGCGGAAAACGCGGCGGAAGAAGCTGCTAAGATTGAAAAACATTTGAAGACCCTGAGAACCCGCGCACTTGTTTTGGAAAAACAAGTGGATGCGAGAGCTGAAGGTTGGCGCCGAGCCGCATTGGAAATTTCGCGGCTCGAAAATGAAATGAGAGAAATGCGGGAAGCCATTAGGAAAAAGAAAAAACAGGAAAAAGAGCTCTTGAAAAGAGGCATTGAGATCTTGAGTTCCGAGTTTCATCACGAAAAGAACCCTGTCAGTATCGACAGGTACCCTGAAGCTTATCTTATACTGGGTAAGGCAATGGCGAAAACCGGTAGGCATCTTGATGCAGCAGGCGTATTCAGACGGCTGGAGGGCGCTTCCGTAGCCGCGGAAATAAAGCAGAATGCGTTGGATGCAAGAATAGCCGTCCTTGACAGGGCAGTCGGTGGATTAAAACTTCCCGACCCTCCGGATCCTGAAACTCAAAAAACGAAGCCGGCGAGGAAGCAGCTTCCAAAGGCCATCCGTTTATTTCACGAAGCGCTGGACAAATACATCAATCTTAACCCCGATGGCACCAAGTCAGCCCTGTATGCCTATTGGATGGGGTCTCACGAATACCTGTATGGGCGCTACGTTGAAGCCAGGCGGAGATTCATGTGGATAATACGGAATCATTGCCAATCCGAAACCGCTCTCGAAGCGGGTAGAATCATTTTGCAGTCGGTTGTCCTCCAAAGAGCCGATGATCATCTCGAGCAGTTGCTTAAAACGGTTAAACATCTCCGAAGAATCAAATGTTGGCGGAACCGCCGCTGCAAAAAAGCCGACAAGAAGTGTTTGGCGTGGAGCCGCCGGGTCGGGCAATGGATGTTGGAACTTGCCGAATTGGAAGAGAGAGTTGAAAAGAGGGTAAAATTCGATGAGTAAAGTGAGCGGTGATGGGAAAGGAAACGGAGTGATTCGTTTCAAGCGTTTTGTCATCCATGAATTGATCGGCGTGGGAGGAATGGCCGAAATATACAGGGGAAGTGCTGAGCAGCCTGACGGCCGGACCGTGCCGATAGTGTTTAAGAGAGTTAAGCGTGAATACGCGGAAAACGAGACCTTTGTCAGGATGTTTCTTGACGAGGCGAAGCTGAGTGTGCGGATGAAGCATCCCAACATTGTGGAGGTTTTTGAATACGGCAAAGACGGCGACATCAATTACCTCACCATGGAATACATTGACGGATTGAATCTCCAAGACACGCACAAACGCTATGAACGCAGGAACGGCACCCCCCTTCCTTGGCAGGCCGTTACCCTTGTTGTCCGGGAGATCTTGAAAGGACTGGAATACACCCATGAGCTGGCCGATGAAGATGGTCAACCGCTCGGCCTTGTGCACAGGGACGTTAACCTGGATAATGTCATGATCAGCAGACAAGGAAATGTGAAGCTTCTGGATTTCGGCATCGTCAAAGCACGCGAAGGCGTAAGACTGGCCGAGACCGCTGTCGGGGTATTAAAAGGGAAGCTGAGCTACGTGTCTCCGGAACAAGTTGGAGGTATGGCGGCAAGTCCACGCTCGGACTTGTTTTCGGTGGGCATTGTTTTCCATGAACTTCTTACCGGACAAAGGCTCTTTTTGTCGGACACGGATCTTGCGACTCTGATGGCGGTTAAATCCAAACCAATACCCGACCCCCGGGAAATCCGAGGCGAAATCCCGAAAGAAGTTTCTGCAGTGGTTTTCAAGGCGCTGGAACGAGATGTCTGTAAAAGGTATTCATCGGCCCGGAAAATGCTCGAGGATGTAAACGGCCTGGCTTCCATGTATAATATCAGGCAAGAAGTTCTTCTCTACCTCATGACGGAAATCATGCAAGATGAAAAAGAAAGGGGCCGGGAACAAAAAGAAAGAAGCCGTAAGAAAACCTTGGATGCATGGATGCAAACCGATGCAGAACAGATCTTGGACCTGGATGAGAGCGATTTGGATTTTACCGGCCGCCGAACAGTATCGGGCGTGCTGGAAACCGTTCAAGGCACCTGCGAAGATGTTTCCAATGAGGATTCGGCTCGTTCGAAGCGAACACGAAAAATTACCGCCGATATGTGGGGTGGAGGAGAATGTTTGGAAAAAAACGAAAATAAAGAGAGTGCAAACGGAGGCGACACGCTGATTGACGTACAGTTGGTTCAGGCCGAAGTATCGCAGGAAGCCGCCCTTGCGATGGATGAAAACGAAAAAACTGTTTTAGACGACGGAATTACGGCTGAATTGCGCGAATACGATAAGACCGTTGTAGACGATAGTATAAAGGCTGCAGTGCTTGGAGCCGAAGAAACAGTTATCCTGGAGGATTACAGTGGTGTTTCCTGTCGACATCCGGCGGAGGGCTTTCGCGAAAAGAAGAAAGTTACGCCCTACCTGTTGATCGGCCTTTCGGCCGCAGTGATCACGGGCCTGGTGGTTTCAGGCCTGTTATATCTTTTCGGTTATATCTAGGACTGATCCGGAGCTTAGGATTTCAGTCCCTGCAACGATGGAGCCAATCCACCGCATTTTTGAATATGGCCAAGCCGGTTCCCTCTTCGTTTTCCGAGTCTTCAAAGGGAGTCCTGGTCCATCGTGGATGATTGGTGCGATGAGTGTAAGCCTCAGGGTGAGGCATGAGTCCGAAAAGCCTGCCGGTGGGATCGCAGATGGATGCAATTGAGCGGGGGGAACCGTTTGGATTGAAAGGATACTCTTCAGTATGTGTTCCGGTTTCCGGATTCGCATAGAAAAGGGGAATGAGATGGTGATCCATGGCCCTTTTGAGGTTGTCCAGGGAGCCGAAGATCACCTTTCCCTCTCCGTGACGCACAGGCAGATCCAAGCGATCGGGACAATGTGTGGACCGGGTGAAAACGCAGGGAGAACTCTTGTCAACAACGAGATGCACCCAGCGATCCTCGAATCGACCTGAATCATTGGCCCAGATAGTCGTCTCCTGGGGAGGATGTGACATCCGCTTTTCCAAAAGCGACTCCAGGTTGGGAATCAAACCCAGTTTGACCATGAGTTGAAACCCATTGCAAATCCCCAGCACAAGCTTCGGACCGTGAATGAAAGTCTGAAGTTGTTGAAAAAGGCTTTTGCCATCAGGGGTCACTGCGTGTTTGAACCTGTGTGCGCCGGCCTTTGCAGCGCCAAGATCATCTCCATCCATGAATCCACCCGGAAGAATGAGAAAATTGTAATCTTCCATGGATTTTCGCCCGGCCAACAAGTCCCAGATGAATACGATATCGACCACTTCGGCTCCGGCGAGCCGACATGCATGAGCGGTTTCACGTTCACAATTGGTTCCGTTGCCGGCCAAAACCAGCGCTCTTGCCTCAGCCATGACCTCTCCTATATGTTATTCCGTCGATGTAGTGTTCAGTTTTCAAAACTTGTCCGGAGAAAGCGTTTCTTTGAAAGCATGCTGCATTTCCCCAACCGTCAGTCTTATGACCTCGTCGCCCCCTGCTCCCCGGATTCTGAAAATCCCGTCGCCGGTGATGGTACCTACCCTTGCCGCTCCATGGGGGCGGAGTAATCCCTCCACTTCTTCAGCATGCTCGGGTTTGACTGTGAGCACGAATCTTCCCTGGGATTCGGAAAACAGGATTACTCCCGGCCATTTGGTCAATCCTATGGATTTCGGCGCTCGGGAAATGTCTACATCCATGCCCAAGTCACCACCAATAGCCGTTTCAGCAAAACAAACCGCAAGTCCTCCATCGGAAGCATCGTGACATGATCTAATCAAGCCCTTGTTGATGGCTTTATGAAGCGCCCGATAACGGGGAACGGTTTCTTCCGGTCTGACCTTGGGCACCGAACATCCCGTAATGTTTTTTGAAGCAAAAAACTCTCCCCCGCCCATTTCGTTTAGTGTTTCACCCATGACAAAAACGATGTCGCCGGGACATTTCGCATCAGAAGTCACGGCCTTGCGCGCGTCTTCCATGACCCCGAGCATAGAGATGAGTAGGGTGGCCGGCACCGAGATTCGAATGTCTTCGTGCCTGTAGTCGTTTTTCATCGAATCTTTTCCGGATATCAAGGGAATGGAATAGGCAATGCAGATATCGTATAGGGCCTTGTTGGACCTCACGAGTTGGGCCAACTTGTGCGGTCCTTCAGGATTGAGCGGGCTCTTTACCGGGTCGGACCAGCAGAAGTTATCAAGCGCGGAAAGGCGGTCCGGATCCGCTCCAACACACACTGCGTTCCTGACGGCTTCGTCGAAAGCGCATGCTGCCATGTGGTAAGTGTCTATGTCGGAATACGCGGGGCGAATTCCACATGAAACAACTATGGCTTTCATCGATTCCGGCAGGGGGCGCAGAACAGCTGCATCCGAGGGCCCATCGTCATTCGCGCCCGTAAGAGGCTTGACCACAGACCCCCCCTGGACCTCGTGGTCATACCGGCGAACCCAGTACTCCTTGGAACAAATGTTCAAGCGTCCCAGCATTTCGAGGAGGGTTTTGTTCCAGGCGCGGGTGAAATAAGACATGGACCCGGCGTCCGCTGCTGATTCTTCGTCCGCGGGGCCAAGTTTTTTCAGGTCGGGATCCGGCTCGATCCGAGGCTGAAAAACGGCTTCGAGTTTCATCGGAGGCAAACCCTCGTGAAGAAAATCCATGGGCAGATGCGCCGCGGTTACATCGTTGTAGCGGACAGTGAAATAACCCGAGTCGGTAAAAGTTCCAAGCACGGTAGCCTCTACCTCGAATCGACGAGCCAATTCCAGGAATTCATCGACCTTTTCCGGGGGAACCGCCAGCGTCATGCGCTCCTGCGCTTCGGAAACCAGGATTTCCCAAGGTTGAAGAGAACCGTATTTCAGGGGCGCTTTTGCAAGATCAATATCCGCTCCGCCGGGATCTTGCGCCATTTCACCGACCGAAGAACTCAAGCCTCCGGCTCCGTTGTCGGTTATAGCAGAGTAAAGGTTTTTATCCCGAGCCAGAAGCAGCATATCAAACATTCTCTTCTGGGTGATCGGATCGCCTATCTGAACAGCAGTTGCAGGGGAGCCTTCATGCAACTCCTCGGAGGAAAAAGTGGCGCCGTGGATTCCGTCTTTTCCTATGCGTCCGCCCGTCATTACGATGAAGTCGCCCGGTCGAGCGGCCTTCTCATGCGACGGCCTGCCGTTGATTTCCGCCTCCATTATTCCGCCAGTGCCGCAAAACACCAACGGTTTCCCGAGGTAGCGTTCATCAAATACCACCGCTCCGTTTACGGTGGGTATACCCGACTTGTTTCCTCCATGTTCCACGCCTTCCCGCACACCTTCCAGGACCCGGAGAGGTTGAAGCAACCTTGGAGGCAGCTCCGACCGCCGGTGGGGTGGGGCTAGACAGAAAACATCGGTGTTGAAAATCAGGCGCGCTCCCAACCCGGTTCCGAAAGGATCCCTGTTAACGCCCACGATACCTGTCAGCGCTCCACCGTATGGATCCAGGGCGGAAGGACTGTTGTGAGTTTCCACTTTGAAAACTAGGCTCCAGTCATCGTCCAGCTTCACCACTCCGGCGTTGTCCTTAAACACCGACAAGCAATAATCATTTTCTCCCGCCGCTTCCCTGACTTTTTTCGTTGCTCCCTGGATGTATGTTCTAAAAAGAGAATGAATCTCTTCAGTCAGTCCCTCCTCGTCGGTATATGTTATGTCCGCATTGAAAATCTTGTGCTTGCAATGCTCCGACCAAGTTTGGGCCAAACACTCCAGTTCCACGTCCGTGACCGTTCCGCTCTCGCCGCCAAACCCCATCTTTCTGCGAGCTTCAACGGTTTCATCTTGCCTGAAATGCGCCTGGATGGTTTTCATTTCTTCGAGACTCAACGCCAACACCCTCGACCTGCTCAAAGATTCAAGCTCATCATCCGTGATTTCCAATGAAATGCATTCCACCTTTGCATTGACATCATCCCCGACCCTGGGTGGTCTGGGTGGAATTCGTTTAATTTTTTCCATGTCCGGTCGAGTCATGATTTCAAATGACTGAATCAGAGTGTTGCCGAGAAGTTCCCCGGCTATATATTCCGTTTCGATTCCATTGAACATGTGATCGCGATGGCAGGTAATAAGGTATTGTCTGGAGTGATGGACCGAGGGAACTCCTTCTTCCCGGTTTTCCATCGCAAGAGCCAACGCCTCGCGGGCGGTTCGTCCCACGTTGTCCGTAACTCCCGGGCGGTAAGCCGTCTCCACCGACCAGTGAAAACTTCTTTCCAGAGCCGCGCATTTGTCGACCATGTATTCCTGGACTATCGGATCACTCAACGCTTCAGCAGCGTATGCCTGGAGAACTCCGGCCTCCAACTCGCCGGCGATCGTGTATACTTCAACGGTTTGCACTCTTTCCACCTGCATGGACAGGTGAGTTCTTATCCGATGGGCGATGGTTTCACCCAGTCCATCCTTGATGCCGGGTTTTAGAACTACTTCTACTCGATGAGGCATTTATTCCTCCCTCATGAATACGTGGTTACAAAACGATCCGCGTCTTTGTAAATTTTCCTTTACCCCTATTCCGCAAAGCGGAAAAATGCAAAGGAAAAAGCGTTTCCATGCATGGAGAGTTGAACATGGATTTTTCAGGCCGTGTTTCCAAATATTTGAGTCGTTGCCAATTTGCAGCATTGATTTGGATTCTTTGCGGCTGTGGCCCTAAAGGGACTCTGTTTCGAGATGATCCGCCGGTTTTTCTTTTGAAAAGCAGGGAACTTGACAGGATCCCCGCCCGCAGGAAACCCGGCGACAGATCGCTTTTTCTGAGGCGTGAGGTAATTGAACCTGCAAGCTCGTTTTTGGCCGTGGAATCCAAAAGGGAGGCGGCAAACGTGAATTCGGTCGGTTTGACGGTTGATTCACATTGGTTTGAAAACAGGATCGGCAATAGAGCTGAAAGGGAATTTTACGCTGGAGGTGGACTTTCGGGAAGGGTGTCGCCGGTGCACGAACCAACCCGCTTGAGCTCGGCGCCCGCTGCCGGGCCTTCGGTTCTGGGAGAATGGCGGGCTTTTGCAGCGGGCAATGGTGAAAGCGGTCCGTGGGTGGCATTCAGGGACGAACGCAACCGGATCTTTCTTCTCCAATTCGACCATCCCGAATGGCCGGGTCTGAAAACGTCATCAACGCTTGCAGCCAACCTGCTGCTCCATGAAGCCGGTTATAATGTACCCGAGCGGCACATGGTTTTTTTCACCCTCGACATGTTTGCGATCTCCCCGAAAGCTTTGTTTTACAATTCATTAGAGCCCCTGGATGCAATATGGCCCGGTCCGGGTCCGTCGCCGACACGAGGCGGAAGAGTTCGTCTTACCATGAAAAAGCTTCATTTCCTTCTGCACGCTTTGCACAGAGAAGAAGACGGAAGCATCCGGGCCCTGGCCACCACGCTTCCCGATCCTGCCACCCATGTGTACCTGGGACCGTTTCCGCTGTGGGGGCGTCGCCCGGATGATCCAAACGATTATTTCGAACATCAAGACATGCGGGAGTTGAGAGGACTCCGAATCATGGCTGCTTGGCTGGGCCTCCATAATATCGAGGAGCGTTCGGGCGCGGATTTTTTCAATCGAAAAACACGAACCGTGTCGCATTTCATATGGGATTTTCGCGGTGCTCTGGGATCCGATATAAAGGGGCGACCCAAGCAACCGGAGGCTGCATTGGGTATAAAAGACCTTGATGAAGAGACAAGAGCTATCGCATCCAAGGAAAGATCGGTCGCAATAAAAGAACATACGGGAATAGGCTATATCCCCGTGGAAGGGTTTTCACCCGGTGAATGGAAACCTGCGAAGCGTCATCCAGCGTTCGTCCGGGCCACTGCAGCGGATATTTTTTGGGCCGGTCGAATCCTGGCGGCCTTTACATCGAAAGACATAAAGAGAGCGGTTGATGCGACTTACCTGCCGGAACGGACGGCCAGGATGCTGTGGGCCAGATTGTGGCTGCGAACAAGGCGAGCCGTGCGCTTCGGTCTTTCGCAGTCCGCGCCGTTTACGATGTTCAGCGCCCACCCGATCGACGTTGAAGACATCAAAAAAAGCGGCAAAGGATCGAAAAAGAACGAACGTGAACGTTTCCAGCTTTGTGCAGTAGACCTTTGGCGAAAAGCAGGATTTGAAAAAGATGGAGAATCCAGAACAAAGTACATTGGAACCATGCGCAACACACAGGGCAAGATCCTGGGCAAACTCAGACCTTACACAAAATCAAATCTCGCGGGCCGGTTTTGCACGATGATTTCTCCGAAAAAAGGGGATGTTTTGCCTGATTATGTCATTGTTGAACTTAGGGCTCATGCTGAACCGATGAAGATGGTTGAAGTGCACTTGAGACGTTCATATTCCGGTGAAGATCGAAAAACGGTCTATGGAGTGGTTGGAATCGTCCGCTGAAAACAAGACCCCCCTCCGTCGTTTCTATAATCTGTCATCGACCGATGTTTTGGGTTATAATTACAATAGTAATAGTATTTGCCCGACTGGATGTTTCGACCGGCCGGGTGGATAATGAAGGAAGAGTCAGCTCTGAAACGAAAGGGTTACATGATGCTGAGCAAAACTTCTCTTTTAAAATATGTTTTGAAAGTTGGTTTTTATGCGGTTTTGTTTTCGGGCTTTCTGTTGTCTACAAGTTGCAGAACTCATTTCGGCCGCGGCGGGTCGAAGGGGGATCCTGTGTGCGGAGACGGCATTTTGGATGACGGGGAAGAATGTGACGACGGAAACACTGAAGACGGTGACGGGTGCGACTCGGAGTGCCGAGTGGAACCGGGTTGGCACTGCGAAGGAGAGCCCAGTGTCTGCGTGCATACTTGCGGGGACGGCATAAGACAAGAATGGGAGGAATGCGACGGTTCCGACCTGGGCGGGCATACCTGTGAATCCATGGGGGAGGGATTTACAGGAGGGGAACTCGGATGCAATGAGGACTGCACTTTTGATACGTTCTGGTGCATTTTGCCGAGTTGCGGGGACGGAGTGTTGGATTTCGGTGAAGAGTGTGACGAAGGAGAAAACAACTCCAACAGTGGATCTTGTCTTGTAAATTGCCGGAAAGCCGTTTGCGGCGACGGATTTATATGGGAGGGAGATGAAGAGAGCGACGACGGACCGATGAACTCCGACACCGAACCCGACGCATGCCGAACCGACTGCCGTTTGCCAAGTTGCGGAGACGGAGTGGTGGACTCCGGCGAAGAGTGCGACGACGGACCGATGAACTCCGACACCGCTCCGAACGCGTGCCGGACCGACTGCCGTTTGCCCAGGTGCGGAGACGGAGTTGTGGATTCCGGCGAAGAATGCGACGACGGACCGATGAACTCGAACACCACTCCGAATGCGTGCCGGACCGACTGCCGTTTACCCAGGTGCGGAGACGGAATCGTGGATTCCGGTGAAGAATGCGACGACGGAAACAATATATCGGGAGACGGCTGTAGTTCGGATTGCAGAATCGAAAACCTTCCCATACTGCACTGGCTTTCAAGCGGTTCAACCTGGTGGAACCAGGAAACCGTTTACTTTGCATGGAACCAACATGCACCGACGACCCCTATTGTTGCGGCTGCAAATGTCCAGGAACGCAACGAGATCTACGTGTTTACCAGGAGCACCTACCATGTACTCCAGGTGCCCTCGAGAAACTGGATCGCTCATGGAACGCTCTCTTCATCTTTTTCAGGATTGCCTACAGCCACATTTCATGCTGCCTACGGTGTAAGCTGGCCGAGTACGGCCTCAACCGACATAACTTTTTTCAACGGTTCTCAGTACTACCTTTACAAAGTGAGCACAAGTTTCGGAACCATATCCTTTAACACATCGGGAACGATAGATTGGAGCTATGACCCTCTGGCGCCCAATCCGGCAAACGTGAAAGCGGTTTTTCTTGCTCTTGAAAACAATCGAGGATGGGTTGATTGTTCCCCGAACGCGCTTTGCGGTGGAGGGGGATCGGTTACCGGACCTTATGCTGCGTTGCTTGGAACAAACAACCTGTTTTATATCCAGGAATCAGGTTATTGTTTCCAGGTTTGCTATTCAACCAACGCATCCGGGTTCCAGCCTTTTTCTCTGACCGGCGCTCCCCAGGCGTCGCGCATACAGGCCATGGCCTACGCCAACGGTGGTTTATACGTCTTTACTCAGACACTCTGAGGCTTTTTCCGCCGATCTCTTGATCAAGAGTCGACAGCCAGCTTTTAAACTCTTTTTCCGCTCGCTCCGCGATCATGATCCGACGTAGTTTTTTCGGAACTCTTTTTCCCTTCGTCGCTGGTTCGGGGAACAGCGACAGATTCATGTTTGTCGGTGTGAATATTTCATCTTCCATCAAGGAACGGCGGATGTACGCGTACAAAGCTCCGGTGGCCGTCGAGGGTGGAGGCGGATGAAAGTCTAGTTCTGCAAGGCGGATCGCAGTAATGATACCGACCAACCAGCCCATGGCCGTCGACTCCATGTATCCTTCAACCCCGCAGAGCAATCCGGCCACGCGGATGTCTTCTGTATTTTGCAGGACAAGATCATCTTCAAGACAGTCGGGCGCCCGCAAATAAGTATTTCTGTGGATCGACCCCAACCTCAAAAAGCGAGCATTTCGAAGCGCGGGTATCTTTCTGAAAATTCGTTTTTGTTCGCCGTACTTGAGCCGAGTCTGGAAACCCACCATGTTATGCGCAGTGGCCCCCTTGTTTTCAGCTCTAAGCTGTACGACCGCGTAGGGCCTCCGTCCTGTATTAGGATCTCTCAAACCTACGGGTCTCATCGGCCCGTGACGCAATACGTCCGAGCCCCTCGATGCCATGACCTCTATAGGAAGGCAGCCTTCAAAAAACCTCGGTTCTTCAAAAGAATGAGGAGGCACTTGTTCCCCGCTCAAAAGAGATTCTATGAAATCTTCGTACTCTTCGAGCGAGAGAGGACAATTGATGTAATCTCCCCGTGGTGGCTGGTCCGGGGATTCGGAAGCTTCTTTTTCCCACCTGGATGCAAAAAACGCATTGTCCAAATCGATTGATTCGGTTTCCACGATGGGAGCTATGGCATCGTAGAAATAAAGGGGCACAGACGCAGCCTCTGACAACCTTTCTGCAAGCGCTCCCCCGGTAAGCGGTCCGGTAGCGATTATAGCGGGGCCCTCCGGGAGTTCTTCGACTACCTCCCGGCGTACCTTTATTAACGGGTGGTTTTCGATAACGTGCGTAATCTTCTCACCCATGAGCCGTCGATCCACGGCGAGAGCCGATCCCGCCGGTACCCTGGACGCAAATGCCGCCTGCAGCACCAAAGAGCCCCCGATTTCCATCTCCCTTTTCAAGATGCCGGACGCGTTGTTCATCGAGGTCGACTTCAGAGAATTGGAGCACACGAGCTCCCCCAGCAAACCCGTGACATGGGCCGGCGTCATGACATGGGGGCGCATTTCATACAAAACAACTCGCACTCCCCGCCCGGCGAGCTGCCATGCGGCCTCGCAACCGGCGAGGCCGCCTCCCGCTATGGTCACTTCCCGGAAGGGTCCTTCTTTCCCACCGAAAAACTGGGGAGAATTCTGCATCAGACCCCTCTCTCCCGTCCGGGCCATATCACCTTGTGAAGCTGCACCTGCAGCCTCCAATTCTTGCCCGATTCAAGGAGCCATTCGGCGAGTTTTTCATGGAGGCAGAAAGGAACCGCCGCAGACAGGAGGATTTCGGGGCCGTGCAGAGAGTCGAGATTGTATTCATCCACCACACGCAAGGCAAAATCAAAGTCGCCCCTGGATGTAAGGACGAACTTCAACTGGTCATCAACGGTGAGCAATGAAAGATTCTCATAGCGATTCATAGCCTCCATTTCCGAACCCGGACATTTAACGTCCATTACCTTTACCACCTCCCTGGGAACCTGGGAAACATCCAAGGAACCGTTTGTCTCTAAAAGAACCGAAACATTTCTTTCAATCAGCCGCTGCATCAACGCATAAATTCCAGGTTGCAACAGAGGTTCTCCCCCGGTTATGCAAATAATCTTGTTTCGCCCCGGATCGCAACGGGAAACAATCTCATCAAGGGTTAAACGAAGGTGTTCATTGCTCTCCCCATCCCGGGCATAAACTGCGTCGCAATACCTGCATTTCAAGTTGCAACCTGCAAGACGCACGAACAAGCAAGGTTTTCCGCTGTAAGTGCTTTCCCCTTGGATCGATCTGAATATCTCGGCGACGATCAGGTCGCCAACACAAACTTCGGTCAAGATGAGCCTTTCGTTTCATTCTCTGAATCTTCCACGCCACCCGATGCCTCACCGGAATCTACATCCTGTCGCCCATCTTCCAAATTTGATGTCGTAGCGTCGGTGTTATTCAAGGTCTCTTCGTGTTCCGGATTCTCTCCCCCTTGGACTTCGGCTTTTTTTTCTTTCGGCTTTTCAACCTTGTCATCGCTCATATTAAACGACTTGGCTTCTTCGCACATATCCACTTCATCGGACATGTCTTCAGCGCGTGCAATCAAGCGTTCTCCGCTCAACTGTGAGGTCGTCTGGCGAAGTCGATCAGTCAGAACCTTGACGAAACTCCACAAAAGTTTCACCGAAATCTCGGGTTCCTTGGATAGAATCTTGTAAAAATCATTCTGCTTGATGACCAGGAGCCGCGCTTTGTCACGGGCCGAGGCCGTCGCGCTGCGGGGACTTCTGTCGACCAGCGCCATTTCTCCGAAATGATCTCCTCTTTTGAAAGATGTTATGTACGCTCCTTCCTTTAGCAGGTCCACCGTGCCGTCCAGAACGAGCAGCAGTTCGTCACCCGGTTCTCCTTCCTGGATGATAATCTCTCCGGGTTCGTATTCCCTCACCCGGGTGATGTTCATGACCCGCACCAACTCCTTGTACCCCAAGTGCGCAAAAAGAGGCATTCCGGCCATGACTTCCATTCGAAGCCGCACATCAACAGCTCGTCTTGCAGCCGCGCCTTCTTCGTCGGTAAGCGCGTAAATCGTGACGGCCGTTATGTTGTCATGCCCCCCACCGTTGTTGGCCAGCTGCACGAACGCGTTCGGAACGGCTTCAGGCTTGTTGGCACTGAAAACACCCTTTATGTTTTCTTCGTTCAGGTATGCCGAAAGACCGTCGCTGCATAGCAGAAACCTGTCTCCCGCCAGAATATCGAAGTCCAGGCTGTCTACTTCCACGCTTTCATATACTCCGACGGCTCTGGTCACCGCATTCTTGTACTGAGCATACGGGCTGCTTTCGATCTCGCTACGCTTCAACCGGCCCTTGCGGAGCAGGTGGTTGATCAGGGAATGATCTTCCGTGATTTGATGGACGTTATTCTGCCTTATGAGGTAAATCCGGCTGTCTCCGACATGGGCGACGAATCCGCGCTCCCCGGCAATGAGCAGCAACGAAAGAGTCGTACCCATGCCCTTCTTTTCAGGTTCGTTCTGCGCTTTCTGAAAAATGTCCGAGCACGCTGCTTGAACAGCGTGCTCCAGCACCTGGGCGATATCGTATTTTTGCACGGTATCATCGCCCTTTACGTACGACTCGATCAAATCCCGGTTCTTTATAACGGCATCCCTGACGGTTTCCGCTGCTATGGAAGATGCCACTTCCCCCGCTGCATGTCCGCCCATTCCGTCGGCTACTACATAAAGATTTATCCCTTCATCAACCAGGTAATTATCTTCGTTGTGGTCTCGGGTCTTGCCCACATCAGTGGTGCCCCAGGCGTTTATTTTCATGACCCCGAGTTCCTCCGGGTTAAGTTTGTACTCTCATGTATGGATAATTTCCTTCCAAACACTCCTGATTATACGAGCATTAAACAACGATATTCCGTACCACAGCGGTTTTTCTCAGTCAATCAAAGCATCCGCAGAGAATGCGACTCCTTTGTTCTTGCCAAAATTTTTAAAAACCAGGATTCTGCCTGATGCCGATCTATAACAAAGCAGGAGGAAGGTCATGAATAATATCGAACAATTGGTCTCCGTGGGAATCGCCGGCCTGGGCGTTATCATGCTGCTGGTAGGATTATTTTGGTTTCTCGCTTCAATAAGATTCAAATCTCGAGCACGCGTTACCACCGGAACAATCACCGGTTTCATGCAGCGAAGATCCTCTTCTAGTTCGGGACCCAGAACTGTCACCTACGCTCCGATGGTGCGCTTTCAAACCGCGGACGGCCGACAGGTGGACTTTGTTTCAACAGTAAGCAGCAGTAGTTCGAGCATGAAAGAGGGCGATTCCGTTGAAGTTCTTTACCTGGAAAGCAATCCTAAGAAGGCCAAGATCAAAGGGTTCGCCGGCTCCTGGCTGGGTCCATTGGTCATGCTCTTCGTCGGTGCCGTGCTAATCTCCGTCGGCGTGGTGATCTGGTTCTTCATTGGAGGTTAGAGTACTTTATCATCACTTCTGCGGGGAGAGGTCTACATTGAATTTTTGCTCTGCATCCGAAGGCCTGAGGTAAATCGGCTGGGCAGCGGCCAGATCGTCCGACCGGTTTTCCTTGATTTTGCGAAGAGCCATTATGCCGATTGCAGCAGCGCTCGGCCACGGATCGACTTGGCAGGAGACGAAAACACCTTCTCCATTCACGGTGTTTTTTTCAATTTCGTTTTCAAGCATGGAGAGTCCGGTACCAATAATGTGTATCTTGACGCTGCTCAGCGAATCAAGGGAGTGTGCTTTGAGGTTTTCAGTGTTTTGGACCCAGGTTGACAGTATTCGAATCGCTTGCGCCGGAGAGGCAGCGCATGGATCCAGGAGGCTCAAGAGTTTATACGGGGTATCGGCTGCGAAGAGCGAGAAAAAAACTTCCCCCCGCCGTGCATCCATGCAGGGAGCAACCAACAGCGGACAAGAGTTCCTTATTGATGCGACTCCCGCGGATTTCGGTTTATTACCGGTCTCTTGTATCCTGCACGCAACGCCGTCCAGGGAAGAAATCAATGCCAGCGGAAGATTTGCAGGCAAGCATATCCCCTTGGCCGTGGCGAGTCCGACGCGCACACCCGTAAACGAACCCGGCCCCGCTCCACATCCCACGCCGACCAAACTGCGAGGTTCCACCCCGGCTTCTTCAAATGTCGCCTGGATGAGGGGAACGAGCGCTTTTCCATGAGTTTCAGCCGGTGCGCTCTTTTCCGACAGCACTGATTCCTCATCAAAATCCAGCACCGCGGCCGCCGCGGTTTTAGTAGCTGTATCAATTGCAAGCAGGGTTCTTTTCGGTTTCAAGGTTTTTTGTCCTGTTGATTTCGCAAAACCTGGTTTGTCAGAAAAAGTACCGGACGATGTCGTTTTTAAATGCCCAGACCATCAGCGCCAATATAAGGAAAAGTCCGGCGTAAGTTACGTAAATGCGGGCGTTTAGACTGAGAGGTTTTCTACGCACCGCTTCTATCGTGAAAATCAGGACATGTCCTCCGTCCAGAACGGGAATAGGCAAGAGATTCAACAAACCCAGGTTCAATGATATCAAAGCCATGATCCACAGGAAGACGTCCCATCCTTTCGACGCGGCCACCTGTGCAATATTGGCGAGCATGATAGGCCCGCCCACCGAATCGGCGGGGACTCTTCCGCGAAACATCTGAACCACCGCCAGTCCCATGTCATAAATAATCTCACCCGTCATGAGCAAGGCCATTTTGCCGCCGTATGCGACCCGGCTGTGGATGGGAATGTCTTCCGGAAACCGGTGCGTTATGCGGTTGGTGGCTCCGAACACATAGCTTTCCTCTATTTGCTTGAACTCGTTGGTTATGACCTTTTTTTGTTGGTGCAAGTTACCTTTCCTGAGCGGCTTACCGTAAGGCCGCCAGGTTATCGGAATCGCCTTATCCTTGTAACGGTGTAAAATGTTTTCAAGAAGAAACCAGCTCTTTACGGGTTTGTTCATGGCCGAAACTATCCGATCCCCTTCTTTAAAACCCAACCTGTGCGCCGGGCTTCCCGGTTCCACGTACTCCAGGAACATTTCACCCGGCAAAATGCCCGTATAACCAAGGGTCCGGGACGTGGAATCAGGGTCGTCGAGAAAAGGCGGCGCCACGGTCATCTTCAAGTTAATCGGTCTAAAGATCCTGATGTCCGTGAAATCGGCTTCCCTTGGTCTAACGGGACGCAGAACGGTCAATTCCACGATTTCATCCGGTTTCAACTTTTCCAATGCCCGACGCAGTTGGTGCCAGTACCGTGTAGGCTGCCGGTTAACTGCGAGTATCCAGTCTCCGGTCCGCAAACCTGCCTCGGCTGCCGGACTGTCCGGATCGGAGATACCAATCTGGGATGCCGTGAACGCCGGCACAATCCCCAACAACCCCCTCTCTTCCACCACGCCCAACCTCGTTTCCTGGCGGCGCAACCGAGGGCGTGCATCTACACTGAGCTTTTCGCCATTACGCTCGATCTTCAGAGTGATTTTTCTGTCGGGATTGTTGCGGATTACCCTGGTAAGATCGAACCAGTAGCGCGTGGTTTTTCCGTCCACGGAGATCACTCTGTCGCCGGGTTTCAAACCTGCTGTCTCCCCGGGTTCACCCTCCAACACGGTGCCGATGATAGCAGGAGACGCTGTCGACTGGGCTGCAAAATAGCAGAAATAGATCAAGACGGGCATTGCGAGGTTGAAAAACGGTCCTGCGATCACAATGAGATAACGTTGGTACAACGGCTTGTTGGGAAACGCACGGGCTTTGTCCTTTTCAGGTATTTCCACCGTGGGATCATCGCCCAGCATTTTCACATACCCGCCGAGGGGAAAATACGAAACCCGGTATTCCGTGTCACCGCGTTTCCAGCTCATTCCCTTTATCGCGGGTCCGAACCCCAGTGAAAACCGCTCCACCTTTACATCAAAAAGTTTGGCGACTGCAAAGTGACCCAGTTCATGCACAAAAATGAGCGGGCCTATCAAGAGTAGAAACCATACAAAAATCATGGGATTCAATATGTCATGGATTCGGTCCGAGTTTCAATGGTTATCGCCCGCCTATAGGTTTGAAAGACCGTATCTGGCCCTGAACCTTCACGGCAGGTTTGTTCGCCCTGTCTGCAAAGGCCGACTGAATCTGACCGGCCGGCTCACCGCTTTCGTCAGTAACCAGGAAGTTGAGTTCTGCCGGGCGAACCCGAACTTCATCCCATTCGTATGTTGCAATCAAGGCGCAGGAATCTTCCATGGATTTTTTTATCTTTTCAAGGTTTTCCCCCACCTGTTTCGCTGTTTTTGGAGGAAACCACGGCCGGGCGGCCGATGGTTCCAAGACCGGAAGGAAGCTGCATGACGATGAGTTCAGGACAGTGGAAAGCTCAGAAGCAGCCTCTCTGAACACCACAAATCCACGCGTAAACGCAGACAGTGGATAAACCATGCCGGGCAATTGTTTCAATCCTCTTTCAACCCCGAAGTCGGCAAAAGCGGCCTGTTCGGCGTCGAAGAGGATACTTGTTTTCACCAAGAGCACATTCCTTCCCCGGTGTAACAGGAACAGGTCGAATCCAAGTACAATGCCTTTAACTTCCCTGAACCCGGCAAGATCCACGACCGATGAAAACGCGTTCAAACGATTCTCGTCCCCGCGGTCAATTTCAAAATCAGGGTAAGCTTCGTCTATGGATCCGCCTTGCAATTGAGCAGTCATTCCGCGCACCGCCCGGTCGGCGAAAGGCCGCAGGGTTTCCAGCGGATTGGATTTCAGGGGAACAGAAGGGGTTTTCGGGCTCCGCAGCGCAAGCGGCCCCGGTGCCGGGGGCAGACCTTCTTTTTCTACTTGCCGTTCAATTTCACCTTCAGCGGCCGGGCCTCGGGATGGATGAGACCCTTTAGAGTCATCTCCTTTATTCCTGCATCCACACACTGCAGCGGCCAACGCAACCGGGAGAAAAATCACCAACCCGGGGCTGTTCGCGCGCATGCCCTTCATTTTCATTTGTGTCTCCTCTTTTCAAGCTTTCAATACAACTTTTTCAAAACATCGCCACACTGGTCTAGCGTCATGAAGAAGTGATTGCAACCACCCATTATCAATGTTCTTGATAAAAAGCCTTTTGCAATGGTATGGGAATTTACAAATAATGCAAATCATCCATGGGCTGGAAGAAGCATTAATTGCAAACCGACAGGAAAACGGAAATGAGCAACAAGGATCGTATTCTGGCGATAGACAACGGCACACAGAGCGTAAGAGCGCTTCTCTTCGACGGACGGGGCAACCTGGATAAAAAGGTCAAGGTGGATATCGAACCCTATTATTCCAACCACCCCGGCTGGGCGGAGCAGGACCCGGATTATTTCTGGACAAAACTGTGTGAGGCGTGCCGCATCCTCATGAAAGAAAAAGGCGTAAAGGAAAGACTCGCCGGAGTGACGATCACCACCCAGCGCGCCACAGTAGTCAATGTGGATGCGGACGGCAAACCTCTGAGACCAGCGATTATTTGGCTGGACGGAAGACGAACCAGGGGGCTTGAACCTGTAAAAGGATTTTGGGGCCTTGCTTTCAAATGCGTGAACATGAGCGAAACAGTCGA
The DNA here is from genome assembly GCA_007131745.1 of Myxococcales bacterium. The sequence continues at coordinate 47,023 of SLPX01000002.1, read as the reverse complement.
ATTCTTTCAGTCCAAGGCCGAAGCGAACTGGATCAAGCAGAACCAACCCGAGATATGGAAGAAGACACATAAGTACCTTCTTCTTTCGGGTTTTTTAACTCACCGGCTTACAGGCCGTTTCGTTGATTCGGTGGGAAGCCAGGTCGGCTACATTCCGTTTGATTACAAAGGCCTGGGTTGGGCGAACCCGTTGGACTGGAAATGGAACGCTATTCCGGTCAAAAGACGCCATCTTCCAGAATTGGTCCAGCCGGGAGGAATTCTAGGTGAAATTACCAAGCGGGCCGGGGAAGAAACCGGTATCCCCGAGGGGACACCCGTCCTTTCGGCAGCAGCGGACAAAGCTTGCGAAGTACTGGGAGCCGGCTGCGTGGAACCTCACGTGGGATGTCTTAGTTACGGCACGACCGCCACCATCAACACAGTCCACAGCGACTACGTGGAAGTCATACCGTTTATTCCACCTTACCCCGCGGCGATCCCAGGTGCATATGCACTGGAAATTCAAATTTTCCGGGGATACTGGATGGTTTCGTGGTTCAAAAAAGAATTCGGTTTGAGGGAAAAAAAGCTGGCCGAGGAAAGAGGCATTGAACCGGAGATCCTCTTCGACGAGTTGCTCAAGGATGTGCCGCCCGGCTGCCTCGGCCTTACTCTGCAGCCATATTGGTCACCGGGAGTAAAAATGCCGGGTCCCGAAGCAAAGGGGGCCATAATCGGTTTCGGAGATGTGCACACGAGAGCCCACATTTACCGGGCAATCTTGGAGGGTCTTGCTTATGCCCTGAGAGAAGGAAAAGAGCGCACCGAAAAAAGAAGCAAGAAGAAGATCCGTGAAATAAGGGTTGCAGGCGGAGGATCTCAAAGCGACGGAGCCATGCAACTCACCGCCGACATCTTCGGCCTGCCTGCATCCAGGCCCCACATATACGAAGCGTCGGGTCTGGGCGCAGCCATAGACGCAGCTATCGGACTCGGGTGGTACAGGGATTTTCGCACAGCTGTTTCGGAAATGACCCGTACGGGCGCCACGTTCGAGCCCAACCGAAGCGCCAGCGAAATCTATGACCGCTTATACAAGCGGGTCTACTTGAGAATGTATGATCGTCTGAAGCCTCTTTATGACGAAATAAGGGATATAACCGGTTATCCTGAATCTCCCGTATGAAGCAGTTTCTTCTCTGCAATCCCTGGATTCACGACTTCACAGCCTATGATCTCTGGATGAGACCGCTCGGCCTGTTATCGCTGGGTGAGACACTGATGAAAAGCGGTGCACGGGTCGAACTCGTGGACGTTCTTGACAGGGGACATCCGGCCTGGGGACCAAACGCGAATCCGAAATCGAAAGCTGACGGCAGCGGTGCTTTTTTCAAGACTCACATACAAAAACCCGAAATCGTGCGCTTCGTTCCGAGATGGTTTTCCCGCTACGGCGCGCCGTTTGAAAATGTTGAAAAACATCTGAAAAGACTCGCCCAAGAAAACAGCTTTGACGCTTTGCTGCTGGGTTCTTCTATGACCTATTGGTATCTCGGAGCGGCTGAAACAGCGCGGCTGCTCCGGCGTTGTTTTCCGGGCACGCCGCTAATATTCGGAGGGCTTTACGCGGATCTTCTGCCCGGCCACGCTGCACAACACATCAACGCGGATCTCATTTGTTCGTTTCACGAAAGGCCTCCGCCTCGAATCCGAGAACTGGAAAAAATCCTGGGAACAAAACTTCAACCCTGGTCGGAAAGCTTACCGCAAAGCATAGGACGTGCCATGAGTCTCTACCCCCATCCGACGAGTTATCCGCTGATGACTTCAATGGGATGTTCGTTTAAGTGCAAGTTCTGCGCCACACCCCTGTTGCATCCCGGTTTTCACCGGAGAGATTTCAAGGAAGTCGCAGAAGAGATTCTTACTGCACATGAAGTCCAGGGAATGAAAGATTTCGTGTTTTATGATGATGCGCTTTTGCATCAACCGGATAAACACATAAAACCTCTCCTGCAACTACTGCTGGAAGCGGGTGGAGGAACCCGTTTTGAAATAAGCTTCCACACCCCTAACGGACTTTCGCCCAGGTTCATTGACGAAGAACTCGCTTCCATGATGAAAAGAACAGGATTCAAACGGCCGCGCTTGAGTCTAGAAAGCTCTGCCCCTGCCCGAGAAAACGACATGAACGCCAAGATTACACTTGAACAATACGAGCGAGCAATGTCATGTCTACTGAAAAGCGGCTTCGCGCACGGAGAACCCATAACCTATGTGCTTGCAGGACTGCCCGGCCAAAAGGAAGACGAAATCGAAGCTACCATAAGAGCCGCTTACGAGGCCGGCTCCACAGTGACCGTGTCCGGTCTTTCCCCCATCCCGGGGACTCCCTCCTGGACCGACTGGAAAATACCCGAACACACCGACCCACTGCTCTTGGGCAACTCTGTTTTCCTGGAACACGGCGCACCCAGGCTCAATCCCGTTGAAGTTTCTGAATCAACCGCGGCCGGAGACGGACTGCACCGTTTGAGAATGTACGCCAGAAAACTGAATTCAATATTCAAGAGCGGATTTTGAGAAACACGAACGCAGATTATTCAATCCCCCCGGTTGACCGTAATATCTATTTTTGTTCCCGTTCGGGCCTCGGTTCCCGGTTCGGGCGATTGCCTCAAAATCACAAAAGAGTCTCTGTCGAAATTGTCCGCCCATCTTACTTGTCCGAGTTCGAAACCGGCTTCCAGAATTTCTTTTTTTGCCGCTCCGTAATACCTTCCGACCAGCCTCGGCACCTCAATGGTCCCTGCGCCCGTTGAAAGCACGAGGTGCACGGTTGTCCCGGTTTCCGCCTTCGCTCCGGCCTGCGGAGTTGTCGTTGATACATGGTCCTTAGGGATCTCGGGGTTCTCTTTTTTTGTAACAGTGCCGACCCTGAAACCTTCTTCTGCTAAGCGCCGAGTAGCTTCAGCAAGAGGTTTTCCGATAATATCAGGAATGTGTTCCCTCGGCGGCCCAGTGCTCAAAACCGCGCTTACGACTGAACCGGGCGGCAACATGGCGCCCTTGACCGGCGACTGGACCGAAACCGCGCCTGCCTGAAAATCCTCGCTGGGTTTCTTTTCGATAATGGATAGCTTCAGGTCCTGTTGCCGGAGAACCGATTCAGCCTGTGCCTCGGTCAAACCGAGTATCAACGGTACTTCTTTTTCCCCGGTTTTCGTTTCAGTCCACCTCCTGGATTTCAGGTAATCCAGGCCGAAAAAAGTGATGATGGAGGTGAGCATGGAAGTCAGAATCGCAGTTATTATCGTGTTTCGTGTGTTCATAGTATCTTCACCCTCATCTTTATCGCCGACTTTATCGACATCTTTATCGCGGGCTTTTCCCGGTCATTCAACCGGTATTTCATCGGCCCCCACATCCCGGAATTCACCCCGGGGATCACCGTCTATGTCCTCGTCGCAAAGCCCGGGCGCAACATATACCCCGGAATCTATCGCGGTGGAGGCCGTGTCCGGATCAAGGTGCAGATCTCCGGACTCGGCGTCAACGAAGAAATCAATGGGAGCGTTTTCAATATTCCCATCTGCGGTAGCCTGGGCGTTGTTTCGCTCCATCAGGTTGTGCGTTACCAGGTTGTTCAGGATGACTGCATTGGTTTTTGAGAACCGCCACTCGATGCTTGAAAACGGCGGCTGAAGCGAAACCACGGTGTTGTGAAGCACCTGGGATCCGGGCGACTGCGCTATGGAAATTCCGCTGTCAAATCCCGCTGATGAATTGAAGAGCGCCACGCTCGCCGCGGAAACGAAATTATTGCGGATGATCCCGTCGATGTTATCCAAGAAACCCAAGTCCGGATAAGGGTTGTCGGGATAACTCCTGGGTGTGCCTCCATAGGTCTCGGTAAGACCGAAACCTATCCCCCTGGCACAATCGATAATCCTGTTTCTTTCCACCAGCGTATCCCGGCTCGTTCTCCACATGTGGATCCCGTGTTGCGACAGTCCGGATTCACACCAAAACCCGATGATCGTGTTGTCCCTGATTTCCCACTGCCAGGCCGCGTGAGCATCGACCCCTCCAGTGTAACAATTATCCCTTACTTCAGCGCGGCCTTCATCCGTGAGTTCCATGTAACAGCACTCAATGCGGCCCCGGTCGGTGTATTTTCTCTGCGAACTCGGGTTGATCTTGATCGCCTGTTGGCCCGGATCCAGGATCCGAACGCGGTATATCCACGTGTTTTCAGTGTCGCGGTCCGCCGCACCGGTCACGTGTATCGGATGATGATACGCTCGGGCAAGTGTGATTTCCGCAATCGTAATATTGGAAGCAGCTATGGAAAGGAGTTCTCCCGTTACGTAGTTTCCGTCCAACACAACGTTTTCCGGTTCTCCACTTGCAGACCTCAGCGTCACGCCGTCTGTGTAGAAAGAGAGCCGGTGAGAGTTGTCTCCTCCGCTCATGTCGTAATAGCCATCGTCCAACACAATGGTTGCCCCCGGCTCAGCGTTCATCACAATGCTTCTCAGATCGTCGGCTTCTTCGGGGGTGACATGGATTGTTTCTCCAGTGGGCTCTGAAAGCCGGGGGCAAAAAACCACCGGAGCGACAGCCCCATCCGGACCCGGGTCGCCGCCGTCCGAAACGCCCGCGTCCACATCGGTTTCCGAACCATCCGCGGCCGCATCCTGCACCGCCGCATCCACGTCGCCATTCTTGTCCTTACCGCACCCGGGAGAAGCGCAACAAAAAACCCAAAGACACAAAACAGAGGTGAAAGTTTTCAACCTCAAGAAACGAAACAAATCAAATCCTCTGTATAGTTCCATAGTAATACACCCTAACCTTTCACACCTCGCCATTTTCTAACCCCGGCAACGGTGAGGTCAAGCAGTGATATCATCTTTTCATGTCTAACCGATAAGGTAGACTAGCGAAAGGCAGGTCAAACCGGAATAACCCTAAGGATGATCAGCAAGCCCAGAATAATCATAAGTGCACCGAGGACTCTCGAGCTCATTATAAGGATCTTTTGATTGGGATTCACTTCGCCCCTTATTTCCCACGCTGAACGGAGTATACCGGGAAGTGCCACGATATCGAATATTCCGACCGCAATTATCAAAACACCTATGATTTGCGCCTTTTCCATGAAACATCCTTTAAAGAACCTGTTGCACAGGGATCCATCAAAATAAAAACCTAAGTGTTGTCGATTTAAAAGCAAGGTCAATATACACTGCCTCGGAAAGATCACAAATGTGAACACAACCTGGCGATTTCAGGCCGGCAGCGGACTTCCATCGATCCCATGTTAGATTTCGAATTCGATCTTACCAGTAATACAAGCCGCTCATCCCGGGCGGAGGATAAGAGAGATTTTCAATGTAGTGTTTCGCGCCCGGGCGGCCGAAGAGGTATCCCCCGGCTTTCTGGTAATCAATCACCAAGCGTCCGTCGCCCCCCCTGCCTCCGGGATTGTTCCAGGCGGTCGTTGATCCCGGCCCGATTCCTCCCTGGGCGAAGATCAAACCCGCGCCTTCGATGATCCCAGCGCGCAGCCTGATGGTTCCGCCTGATCCGCCACCTCCGTTTCCCGAGTCGTTGGGGTCGCTTCCCACGGTGCCGTCCATGCCGCTTGCAGAAATGATGCCCGCTATCCGAAGTCTTTTCGCGTTTATCAACATGATGCCCCCTCCCCTTCCACCCGTGCCGGAGGTTTGCGAATGATCATCGGTCGCTCCGCCGCCGCCGCCGGACCCGTGAAACGCTTTTCCCAGAGCGGGATCCCCGTATACCTGGCCGCCGTTTTCAACCGGATTCGTGTTTCCGTGGTCCCGGCACGTAGAAGAATAGTCGGCCCAACCGCCCGTCCAACCATACCCTCCCCCGCCTCCTCCCTGACCGCAAGGATCGGATGCATCAAAATCAAAATATCCCCCTCCCCCACCTCCGTTGTTGGGAAGGGTCAGGGCAGCCTGAGGATTTCCACACATGGATTCCCCTTGCCTACCGTCAGAGTTGTATGTCGAAGTGTAACCTTCCCCTCCACGAAACCCCGCTCCCGCAACGGTGATCAATCCACCATATTCAACGCGGAGTTCTCCGTTGACACGCATAGCCAAAACACCACCCCGCAAACCATTCCAGGAATCCACCATAATCACCCCTCCCGGACGAACCAGGACATCGTTGAAATGAGGAATCCGCTGTATCATCACCGCTTGTCCGGAAAGATCGCTGTTGTCTCCTCCAGTGCCATAATTACCCGTAATGTGGTTGACAAAAACGACTCGGACTCCGTCGACCGCCGCGACCCTTCTGAACTCGTAGTTTCCGGCCGCTTCGCACGCAGCCGGTTCGCCCTGAAGGTTTATCAGCAAAACCTCGTCTCCGGATCCGAATCCTTGCGCTGAAGCGTCCAAAGTCACCGCGTCCGTTTCCATGGAGACTACCGTGTGGGCTGCCGCCCAGGTTTCATTCAGGTTCAAAACCCCCTCTACTTCGAGCACACCGTCCGTGCCGTCTCCCAATCCCAAAGGATAACACCCAGTAGCGTCGAGATGGCAATCGTCCGTACAAGCCAGGTTTCCGTTGCATGAAAGAGCGCCGAAGTCGTTCCCGTCACACCATTCGCCCTCTTCCTTGACTCCGTTCCCACAACCCGGGCACCCGGTCAAATCCCATGTACAATCGGTTTTGCAACCCAGTACTCCGGCCCCGAATCCCAAATCCTGGCAGGTCTTTCCGCCCAAGTTGGTTCCATCACAATCCTCGCCCTCGTCAATGATTCCGTTTCCGCACGCAAAGCCGCACTTAGATGTATCCAATGTACAGTACTGTGTGCACACCAGATTGCCGGTTTCATAACCGAGGCTCTTGCACGTCAGCCCCCCGAAATCTTCTCCGTCGCAATCCTCGCCCTCGTCAATGACTCCGTTTCCGCACAAAGAAGCATCGTGGGAAACCTCACCATCGCAAACGCCGGATTCCAAGGAACCATCATTATCGTCAACCCCGCCATCCCATTTCATATCATTTCCAGGACCGATATTTCCACAACCTGCAAAGAAGCAAAAAAACCGGATGAAAACCCCGGTCACAAATATCCGTCCATACTTCGATCCGGGCCTTGATTTTCCGGCTTCCAATTCTCTCATTCTCACCGGCCGATCCGCTGCAAAAAAAACGCAAGAAATTCTTCTGGTATCTTTGCCTTGCAAATTATAAAAGAAAAGGGGAAAAGAGAATAAGTTAGATTACAAGTTGCTTTACAAGTTATGGTTAAAAAAAGAAGAAAAACCAAAATCCATCGATACAAGGAAGGAAAGGCATGAAAGAAGAGCAAGTCAACACTCCGGTCGAATCAGCAAAAACGGACAGGTCAAACGAGATGCATCACGGATTCAAAGTGGAAAGGTCGCGCCGTATACGCAAAACCTTGAATAAAGCGGCGATTGGTTTTTTCGCTGCGGTTCCAGTCCTGGCCGCATTCGTGGTTATTTCTCAACCTTCGGCTTTGGCCGACAAGATCAAGCTGGGGGCTAAAATACCGCCTCTCAGTCTTCAAGACTGGGAAGGAAAAACCTATACCCTGAAAAGCTTCAAGGAACCGGTGCTCGCTATCTGGTACGAAGGCAGGAATTCCTTGGAACAGAACCGCTGGTTGAAAAATGAACTAGCGGAATTGGTCGACAAGAAAGTAATCCCCAGAGAAAAGTTTCGATCCGTCGGCATCGCCAATTTCCAAGAAACAGCGATTCCCAACGTCTTGATAGCACGGCACATACGCGCTGAAACAAAGCGAACCGGCGCGCTCATCCTCTGCGATCGGGACGGCAGAATGCAAAAAGAGTGGGGATTCCGCAACGGCAGATCCAACATTTACATCCTGGACAAGAATCGACGACTTCGCTGGAGAACCTCGGGACCGTTGAACAAGAGACGAGGACAACAGCTCATCCGCCTTATCCAGCGTCTCATGCGCGAATAAAGCTTCTCGTTTAATCGCGCATCCGCAATCATACCCCAAAATGCTATTTCGGTAAGGTCTAGGATCATGCATGGTAGTGCACAACTCATGCAAGCAAATCACGACTCCGAAAATTTGTCCGCTAACCGAAACCGATCTATGAAATTGTTGTGAGAGCTAACAAATCGAAACTCTGCATCTTCCTGCTGTTTACACCCGGTCTATTGTCCCCGGCTTGCGCTGGTTCGCCCCGCTCAAAACATAAACACGAAAAGGGTTTTCCCAACCCAACTGTTCACAACCCCTTAAAACAAAGGGCGATCAACGTAGATGTATCAAAACAGCGCTTGTTAGCGGTCAAGAATTCCGAAGATTTGATCCTTTCGCCCCGTGGCGAAATGAACGAACCCAACACTTCGGGAGAGTCGTCGGATGATAATGAAATATCCTTTCGAGTTGAGGAGAGTCTGAGTTACCGCCAAATTATCACTCCGGGAAGACGTATAAGCGGCTCACTGTCAATTGGGTTTACGAACCGGGGCAGGCTCGTGCGCGGCGCCAGGCTGCCTATCCGGGGAAAAAACCATGAAATAATGCCTTTTGCGCGAAAACGTCATACAAACTACGGCACGATAGAACTGGTCCGGTTGCTGATCCGTGCTGCAGCCGCGACAGCAGAAAAACATCGGGGATCCATAATGGGGGTGGGAAACATCTCCGAAAGAACCGGCGGTCGATTGCGCTGGAGCCGATCCCATCGAAGCGGCCGAGACGCGGATATTGCGTTTTTCGTTAAGCTTCAAGGAAAGCCGGCGCGAAGTCCCGGCTTTGTCCGCTTTGCCGATGAAACACTGCTGTCCCATACAGGCAAGTACTCTTTCGATGTAGAGAGAAACTGGATCCTTGTCGAGTATTTATTGACCCAAGAAGAAGCCCCGGTGCAGTGGATTTTCGTCGCCAATCATATAAAGACGGCTTTGCTGAAACATGCCGAGCAAAATGATGCCGATCCCGGCCTGCTTCGAAAGGCCGAAAACATTCTGTGGCAACCAACGCGCGGCTCACCTCACAACGATCATTTTCACGTGCGCATATACTGCAGCAGAGATGATCTTTTGGAAGGGTGCAGAAACGTGCGACCATTTTGGGACGGCATCCAACCTTACGACAATTACCTTGAAGCCCGTATTTTGCGATTGGTTTCAGGCATGAACGATCCAAATCCCGAAATCCGCGAGGCCGCGGTCAATTTCCTGACCCGCATCGACGGAATAAGGGCCGCTCCGGACATCGCCCATATGGGACTTTGGGATCCATCTCCCGACGTCAGGTCGGCCGTCATAGACGCTCTTGTGAACTGGAGGAGCAATCACCCTGTCGTACTGCGTTCACTGGTTGATCTCATCGTAAGAAACGGCACCGGATTCATCATCGACGACCCGTCGCTCGACAAGAGCCGAATTCTTCGAACACTCGCTCCGACCTCCCATCTGGACCCTAAAAGACACGGTTTGACGTACAAGCCGGCTGAAGACAACGTGCGCACACCTGGACAAATCAGGAGGGCCTACGTAGCACTTGAAAAAATCAGCTCGCGCCGGATGTCTCCTTTCATCGCCGAAATGCTCAAATCCAAACGGGTGATCGCTCCAGTTAGTGAATTCGAACATGGGTTGCCGGAAGTTACGCTTGCAGCCTGGTCGGCCAGAAACCTTCTTGACGAGAGCCTCGTAGAATCCCTGATAGACGTTCTCGAACACCGGGATCCAGGCGCGCGAAACGCGGCAGCACTGATCTTGCGGCGAATCACGGTACACAGTTTTCGTTACGAATGGGGCCAGCCCATGAACCGCTTCACAAGAATGGCCGCCGCGGACAGATGGAGACGGTGGTGGAAGAAAAACCGATCCATTCCGAGAGAAAAGAGGCTTGTGCGGCTGCTCGAAATCGTCCGCCCCGCTCTACGAAAATACGACAACTTGGAACACCCCATGGCGTTGAGAAACATAATAGCTGTGACGGCATATGACAATTACCTCGGATACAATGCCCATCGTCTCCTCATGGACATTACAAAATTACGAAAGCCTCAATACGACTGGATACCTTCCAGAAGAAGTCACTTCTGGCTCCATTGGTGGACCACCAACTATCCCGAAGCAGCTGCCAGGCTGAACATGAATCACCCGGAATCCCTGAAGCGCAAAAAGCCTGCCCACTAACCACAAGCTCGCTCGACCAAACGGCCGTCAATAGAGCGAGCCGGAAAAAGCAACTCTGCCGAGACCTAAAGTTGAAGCAGGTCTCCGGAACAAGCCGTGCATCAGAATCAAGCGGGCCGGGCGCATAGTCGACCGGCCCTTCATCATGCCGCTCCCACCAGAATTCAAACGGCGACGTCCGGCGGTTTCGGTGCCTGCGAAAACAAAAGGTCTCGACTCGGTTAAGCTCGCTCGATTAGCAGCTTAGGTTCATGGTTGTTTTTTCCCACGAAACATCTTGGCTATTTCCGAAAGGTCTTTTTTCCCCAGTTCCCCGGTCAACACCAAAAGGACAAGGTATAATAAAACCAATCCCGAACACTCAACAAGTGTACGAACGGCACTTCCCGATCCCATGAAGTAACCCGCTGCAAAAGTAAGCGCGGATGCGGACAATATGCGCAAACCGCCGGCCGGACTCATCAACGCACCGAAAAGGCGATAAACAAAGATCCCGGCCACAACGGCGCCGATCAACATGGAACCGGCCGTAGCTATCCCGGCCCGAGCCAGCCCGCCGACCGGCGTGCGGGCAGTATAAAGGAGACCGTAATTCGCGGTTGCGGAAAGAACAAGGGTGAACAAAACCACGATGATGGCATAACGAGTTTTCCCTGCGCCGTTCATTATCGTGCATGCTATGATCATGACACTCAACGCAGCGATTCCCCATGCAAGAAATCTCAATGCTGTTCCACCGATCCTGAAAGAATCCGGATAAACCACTCCGATAATATCCGCGGATTTCGAAGACAACACAGCGGCAAGGCCCGCGGCCGTAATCAATACCACCCTCATCGTCTGTTTTATGTATCGTCTCGTTGTATCGTGGTCGTTTTCAAAGGTGGAACGGGAAACAAGAGGAAAAACGACAAAAGACACCGACATCAGAACCTGCATAATCACGAATGCAAAAACCTGCGCTGTTCCGTATCGTCCTGCAAGCTCCGACGCGAAAACAGCTCCATCCACGCCCGGGGGAGCAAACCCGATGCCGACCCTTTTCAGCAATATAAGATCAACCCGCATGAGCAGATTCAACAGAAAAGTGAACAGAAAAAGAGCCAACGCGAAATTCAGCAGGGGCCGGGTTTCCTGGATGGGTTTCCTTCTACTGGGCAAACCCACGATGAAAACGGAAACAGTCAATGCAATCAAGGCCGTAAACACCAGACCACCTAAGGCGCCTGCCACCCCTCCCCGCCCCGCTGATCGGGCGAAAAGGTATGCGCCCCCCAGGACCATGAAAATCTTCAACGTGGAATACCCCATGTCCAGTCCGGCCTGCTTGACAAACTGCCTGGTACCATTGGCCGAACCCACAAAAACAGAGTAATAGGAATAAAAAACCACCATCAAGGACATGAGCGCGAAAAGCGGAATCAACCCTGTGTCTTCCCACCAAAAAGACAGGACAGCACCGGACGCGACAAAAAGGATCGCAGACCCCCAACCCAGAAGTGTCTGCATTTTCAAACCGGCCCACCGAACCTGAGCCGCCATTGTCTCATTACATGCCGTGAACCTTGAAACCGACTGCAAGGTTCCACCCACAATGACATTGTTTACAATGGAGGTAAGACCGATCACGAGCAAATAGTCGCCCCATTCGTCGGCTGATAAAATGCGGGGAAGGACGAAATAAATCGCCCACCCGCTGATGATAAAGTATATCTTGGCTGCGGCAAGCGCGGCGGCTCCCCGCCCGGCGGTGGAAGTCTCATCACCATGTTGTTGTTCTCCGGCCGGCTGCGCCTTGTGAGCGGAAGGTGCGGTTCCTGACGGTTTTTCGGTATCTGCAATGCTCATATCCGGATCGGCCGCTTTCATTCAATTCTTGGACAAAGCGCAACCCGTGATGGGGGCAGCGCTCTCAGTTCTTTGAACCTTTCAGGCAACTCACGGGACAACATGCTCCCGTCGACTCTCATCAAGTACAAAACAGGCCTCTTGTGCTCACAGCGGGCTGCAGAGCGAAACACACCCCACTGCCCGGAGGGATCTACCGCCACGGCCTCGCTCCAGATCCCCCACCGAATCAAGGGCCTCCTCCTTCCTTGCCTGATGGACATCAACCGGGTTCTTCTGCAACCTTTCAATCCGGAAGTTTCAACCAGCGCAGTTTGCAGAAAAGGGTTGTATGAAAGAAGACGATCATTTGCAGAAAGCGATTCTACGTTAACCGTTTTTCCTCCTCCCTTTTCCAATGGATTGTTCCATGCGTAAAACCCGAGCTGTTTCGCAGATCGACCTGTGAAAAGCAATGCGCCGCTCCGGTATTGCCATCCATTCCAACGCACCGGAGAAATCGTCTTTGGAGGAACCACCTGTCTTTCAGGGGAAAAAGAAACCACACGGTGAAAAACCCGGATTCGATCTCCTTCGGACGACTGAGTGTGCTGTTTTCCTTTTCGTTCTCTCAACCTGAGCCGAAGTGAAACCACGACCGCGGATCCGTCGTGATTCCAAACAGCTTCAAGGCGATCCACGGATTCTATGCCTTGTTTGAGTATCTCTCCTGTCATAATATCCAGGTTCAGACAATGAACCTGCTTGTTTTGAACCACGTCGTATACACCAAGCTGTATACCTCCGCGCCCCCCTTTGCCCCGAATCGCCGGATAAAGGAAAGCCTGCCTGTTGTTCATCCAAAACACGGGATGAACCGGTCGCAACAAGTCTCCGTCTTTTCCACCGTCGGCGCCTTCATCATCCGGGCCGCAACTCCGAACCTTGATGATCCGCGACTTCCCGCTGTCCAACTCTGCAAGTCTCACTCCTTCTTCGTCCGGAAAAGCCACGTACTTGCCGAACGGATCCAGCTTAATGAAATGTTCGATCATCCCTTCATGAGATTTCCAAAGTCCTTCGGGCAACGTCCCCAAATCGACCCGCTTTCGTCCTCCCATCTGAGCAATGGGAATGGAAAACACTTTGCCTTCGGACACGTAGACCAACCTTCTGCCACATGGCGCACATTGCAGAGCGCTCTTAAAAGTCGCATCGTTGGTCAACCTGAATCGGGTCTTCCGTCTCACGCCCGCGGCCCACAGGTCGGTGCGCTTCCCTGATGGAGCATCGACGCCCATCACGACATGATCGGGTCTACCGGCCGCTCGCCCGTGAAAACCGCTTGTCGCAGCCTCAACCGAGCCGCCTCCAAAAAGCCGGAAGTGAGACAGGATGTAGAACACGAAAATCCACGTCAAAGTCTTCATGGGAGCTTTGATAACGCATTTGGGAAAGGAAAACCAGCTAAACACCGCAACCTGCGTAGAAGCTGTTTTTCTTGATTAAGGGGCCGGTTCCGTGCATTTGTATTACGAGTACGGAAACGTTTTAAACCGATACCGACGGAGGATATCATGTCAAAAAGAGGTGTTTACAAGCACGGAGCGTTGACCGGCTTTTGTTTATGGGCCTTTACATGCATAATCGCATTGTGCGTTCTTTCAGCATGCAGCAAAAAGGGCGAAGAAAGAAAGGCGGGCGAAGAAGCAGCGGAAAAGAAGACAGAACAAGAAGTTCCTCCGGGAGATGTGGAACAGGAAGACGTGGAAGAAGGCGGCGAAGAAACCACCGGACTCGATGAACAGGAAGTTCCTGATCATGATCCTGCCGAAAGCGATGTTGCGGACAAGGCCGAACAAGAACCCGAAATAGCCCCTGGAGCAGTGCAGGCTCAAATGATCGTTATCGGATGGGAAGGGGGAATGGGAGAAACATCCAGGACACCCGAACAAGCTGAAACATTAGCCGCCAAGGTTGCAAAAGAAGCAAAAACCGGAAACTTCGACAAATTGGTAAGAAAGTATTCGGACGGCCCGAAAACAAACAAAGGCAAAACGCCTCCCCTGACGGTCGAGGAAGCCGCTCCGATTTTCAAACCGGTTTTCGAACTGAAAAAAGGCGAAGTAACTGAACCGATAAAGGGACCCAACGGCTTTTACATTTTCAAGAGAGTGAAATGATGGGAGGATCCGGATCCGGCATGGTGTCGGCGAAAGAGATAAGACAGGCGTTCATGGATTTTTTTCGCGAACGCGGCCACAAGGTAATAAAATCCGCACCGGTCATACCGCACGGGGATCCCACGCTCATGTTTACGAACGCGGGAATGAACCAGTTCAAGGATGTATTCCTTGGGACCGGTTCGCGGAACTATTCGAGGGTGGTCAATACACAGAAATGCATCAGGGTTTCCGGGAAACACAATGACCTCGAAGAAGTGGGAGTGGATACCACCCATCATACTTTTTTCGAGATGCTTGGAAACTGGTCTTTCGGCGACTACTTCAAGAAAGAAGCGATTCGCTGGGGATGGGAATTCCTGGTGGATTGCATGAAACTTCCAGGGGAGAAACTATGGGCCACGGTTTTCGGAGGTGAAGAAAACCTGGGGTTGGAAGCAGACACCGAAGCCGAAGAACTCTGGCCTCTCGAATCCGGAATCCCCGCGGAACGCGTCCTGCGTTTCGGAAGCAAAGACAATTTCTGGGAAATGGCCGAAACAGGACCGTGCGGCCCTTGTTCAGAGATTCACATGGACATGGGTCCGGACGCTTGCACCATGAAAGGCCTGAAGAACCATGAGTGCATGGTAAATGGAGATTGCGGCCGGTTTGTGGAAATCTGGAATCTTGTTTTCATTCAATACAACCGAACAAGCGGAAACACTCTCAAGCCGTTGCCGGCCAAGCACGTTGACACAGGAATGGGATTTGAAAGGCTCGCAGCGATTTGTCAGAAGAAAAGTTCCAATTACGACACTGATCTTTTCATGCCCCTGCTTGAAAAGATCGGCGAACTGACCGTTACGGAATACGGCTCGTCTCCGGAAACCGATACGGCCATGAGGGTTATAGCGGATCATTCCCGCGCTCTTGCGGTAGCGATTGCTGATGGAGCGATACCGGGAAACAAGGATCGCGGATATGTTCTCCGGCGAATACTCAGGCGCGCACAGCGTTTCGGCTACCAGGTCCTGGGACGAATGACCCCCTTTATTTACGAAACCATACCCACCGTGGCGGAAAGCCTCGGAGAAGTCTTCCCGGAAATCACGGCCCGGCTGGACCACATACAGCGCGTAGTCAAAACAGAGGAAGAATCTTTTTTGCGAACCATCGAGCGGGGCATCGATCGTTTTGAAGCGCTCGCAACGGAAACAAAGAATCAAAAAAAGAAACGCATGGACGGCCGGGAAACTTATGATTTGTACAGCACCTATGGATTCCCGAAAGACCTCATTGAATTGATGGCCCGAGAACATGAACTCACACTGGATGAACAAGGATGGTTCGAAGCCGAAGAAAAGCACAAATCCGCATCCACGGCCGTAAAAGAGGCGGATTTTGATCCAGGTGAACTGGAGGGACTTCCGGCCACAGAATTCGTAGGATACCCCGAAAGTGGGGATCCAAACGAAATGTCCACGGTCACTGAAGCGCGCTTGTTGAAAATCATCGCAAACGAATGCATCGTGCTTGATCGTACAACTTTCTACGCTGAAGCCGGCGGACAAATCGGTGATTGCGGCTCGATCAGCGCAGCCGGCTTCTTGTTCAAAGTCACTTCTACAACACGCATGGGAGATGTTTACCTCCACCGCGGGCAACTCGAAGAAGGTGATCTTTCGGCCTTGCCGGAAACCGTCACGGCCCGCGTGGACATGGAACATCGATCGAAAACCGCTGCAAACCACACGTGCACTCATCTTCTACACTGGGCGCTGCACAAACACGTTTCCGAAAACGCAGACCAGCAAGGTTCCCTCGTGCACCCCGATTATTTTCGTTTCGATTTCACCCACGAAAAGGCACTTTCAAGAGAACAGCTGGAGACCATCGAAAGAAAGGTCAACGAAAAAATAGCCATGAACATTCCGGTTTCCATCACGTGGAAATCATACAAGGATGCACTAAGCGACGGCGCCACGGCTCTCTTCGGCGAAAAATACGACGACCGCGTGCGGGTCGTGGAAATCGGAGACACATCAAGTGAGTTGTGTGGAGGAACCCACACGACTTCCACCGGCTGTATCGGCTATTTTCGCATCGTATCTGAAAAAGCCGTGAGCGCGGGGATTCGCAGGATCACCGCGGAAACACGCACCCGGGCGGTTGAAAGCTCAATATTACAACGCAGGCTGCTGGAAGATGGAGCCCGCACTTTGAACACATCCCCAGAGGATCTCCCCGTCAGGATCGAACAACTTCAAAAGCAGGTCAAAAACCTCAAAAAGGGGAAAGCTGAAAGTTTGGATATCAAATCCGAAAAGCAGCGATTCCTGGACCGCGCCGAAATAATCAACAACACTGCGGTGATTGTCGAAAAGACTGATTTCACGGATCCGAAAACCGCCGGCGATATTGCTGACGCCGTGAGAAACAGCGACATTTCAGCCGCAGGCATCCTGGCCAACATATCCGAAGACAAAGTGGTCTTCGTAGCGTTCGCATCCAAGGACCTGGTAAAAGCGAAAAAAGTTTTCGCCGGAAAGCTGGTGCAGACCGCCGCCGGGGCGGCGGGCGGCAGCGGCGGAGGCAGACCGGATTTCGCCAAGGGCGGCACAAAAAACATCGACAAAATCGACGCTTCTCTCAGCGCGGCCCGCAAAATGCTCGAATCATCCCTCCGCTGAAACCTTCGGGACAGAATCAACCGATGTCTATTTTCTTTATTTCCTTCTTATCGGCTTCCTTCTTGTAGGTCTCCATGAAAGCCGACTTGGCCGCTTCCGAGGCCTTCAAATACGCATCCTTCAACGCCGGCGGAATCCTGGTCATCTCGTCACGAGTCGTCTTCACCACCCCGACGATTTTTTCCCGCGCTTCCTTTCCGGAAGTGGGAGCGGTAAGAAAAGTTATCACCGAACCAATCGCCGCGCCGCTCAAAAACGCGACCAATGCCTGTCCTGTTGAAAGTCCTTCTTTTTCACTCATTTTCCTTCTCCTTTTGCCGTAAATGTTCAGGAATGAAATCTTCCGGCTTCAAATCATCCGGCGACAACGCACCGGTAAAATCAACAACTTCCTCTGGGTGATCAGCTCCCGAATCTTCCGCGCATGATTTGGCAGCGGTCGCCGCTCTTATCGCCTGAACAGCGCCGGCTATCACCGGCGCCGCCGCTGCTCCCAATACCGAAGCGGTTTTTATGTTCTTGCGAAGTCCTTCAAGCGATTCGGAAAACTTCTCGATTCGCTCCATGGACCTATTCAAGTGGGGTAACCCTTCTTGCAGTGTTTCGCCCAGTCCGTCTATACGATCCAAAACCTCTCCCGTGCGACTCAGCACAGCGATCATTTCCTTGTCAAAACGACCAAGCGTTTTTTCAGCTTTTCTCATCAAACTGGCAAGCGATATGAGCACCGGTATCAAGATACCGACAAAAAGAGCCGCCAGCACAAGCATTGCAATTTGAAAAGATGTCAGCATTTCACCCTCTCCTCCGATTCAGCCTGACGTTCAAAAACGAGACAACAGCTTTTAAAACACAAAACCTTGCGAAAGCCTTTTTGGTTCATAAGGCGCACTGTCCCCGCGAGTCGAATCACTCAAAACCCACGAACAAGTCAATTTAGCCCATTTGAAACGAGTATGCAAGAGCCGCCGTTAAATTTTGCAAAAAACACCCCCCACCAAACTTTTTGAACTTATCTGGAGAAAAAAACAGCGAATGGTTTTCTGTGAATATTATCAGAACTCGGTGCTCACACCCAGGGTGAAATCCAAATGAAAGTAGAGATTGTTGTCAGTATTACCGCTTAATGAAGCAAGGTAATTGGCCTCGAAAAACACATTCAGTCTGCCGCCCAAAAACAGCAACTTCGCTCCTGCGAGCAGGTTGGGGACCACGCCCTTGGAACGACCGGTGTCAGTGACCGAAACCTGCTCGCCCGGCTCTGAGATGTCTACATCGTTCGCCCTAACATGATGCCGTATATAACCGTATCCCAAACCTCCACCTGCAAACCACTTCCATCCCATCCAAGAAACACCCGGCATCGAGTAAGGTCTGGAAAAATACTTGGCCCGCCCAAGTATGAGCCAATCGTAATGATTTCCCTTCCCCTCCTCTGCGACAGCCTTGGAAATAAAGGTCTTTCCTATTCTACCCAAAGCGCCGATCGTAAACCTCGGATGTATAAAATACCCGATATCAAGGTGTCCGTATAGTGACCCCGATGAAAGAGAATTGGGAAGTTCCTTGCCTTTATCAAAGTCTTCGGGTGATCGGGCCACTTCGGTTTCGCCGTTCAAAAGGCCCACTCCGATGCCGGTTCCGAGGAAAACCGAAAACAGAGGCTGAAAACCGACATGCGGCTTCTCTGTTTTTCTCAATTGCATCTCGGCCCTTCTTTTTTGCCCCGGTATTTCCACCTCATCCGGAACTTCGTCCTCGCTCACAAACCGTCTTTCCCCTGTCAACGGATTCTCAACGAACACACCCGATTTTATCTTGGCCCCTGGTCTCTTGAGCGTCACTAGATGAGGACTGGCAGCAGTCCCCGAAGCAGCTATCGGATTACCTTCGGTATTGCGAACCACGAGATAATAACGCATCAATTCTCCACGAACGTCCTTGCCCGGTATCTCTCCCACCCATGTCCATTCACCCTTTTTCGCCAGTTCTATGGAACGGTAGTCCGCAGCAAATTCCGGACGGTAATAGAGCGTTACGCGTCCGGGATTCATGGCATCCTCCACCCTCGTTCTGATTTCCAGGTCCACGGTCTCTTCCGCCTCGGGAACAGGAAAATGCTCAAGCCCTTGCGGCGGAGTCTGCGGTTCCTCGATTTTTGGGGTCGTTTTCACCGTCGTATCATCCGTGGTCCGGGGATCCGCAACCACCTGTCCTCTCGCCTTGAACATGGCCTGGATCCGATCGTAGTCTCTCATGAGCCGGGGGGTGGCCAACCTGCGGGGAACCTCGATGCCCGGGAATAAGCTGAACGCCTTGAACCATGCCTTTTTGGCTTCATCAAACTCCCTGAAACCTCCGGATTCAACAACGCCAAGATACAAATAGCTTCTCGCAGCAACGAGATGCTTCCCACAACCCAGTTTTTCGGCCAGGGCTATGGCATCGTTGAGGGTTTGCTTGGCACCTTCAAAGTCATATTCATCATACTGCCCGGTAGCCTTGATATTCAACGCCGCCACTTTCTTGATGTCTTCTTCCGAGCATTGTTCCCCCGAATCCGATCGAACACCACCCGGCGCAAACACCAGGAAAGCGAAAACCACAGCGGCCACGGGACGGACTTTCTTTGCAGCAAACACAACTTGCTTCATTTGTAATTCCTCTATTTTTGTCAATTCATTGATTCTCAGGCATGATAATTTCACCGGGACATGAACTTTCTACCGGAAAAGTTGCACGCGAAACGAGCGTAAGGCAAAACACCAGCCTTTCAAGTAAATTTTGAACTCTAACTCAAACCCGAACAGTATATCGTCTGCTCGACGGATTTCCAGAGTTTTTAACACTCTTTTCGAGTTCTACCCCTCAACTGCCGAAAACCCGCATGGTTTGCAAGAACAGATTTATGGACGATTCAAAAATGCTTTTGGACCAGGTCAGCATCCAAGGTAAAAACAAAAACACTATCAGGATCGCCCCCCATGCTTTGAGCGGCAAACCTATGAAATAGGCCGGCATCTGCGGCGCCAACCGCCCGGCCAGCCCGAGTGAAATCTCGAGTATGAAAGCTGTCGCCATGACCGGAGCCGCCAACCCCACCGCCACGAGAAAAAACTCACTCCCCACGTAAATGGCCAACCGGGCGCCGCCGGCCCATGCCGCCGCCCGGGGATAACCGGCAACGGGAATCACGTCGTAGCTTCTATGGAGAGCCGAGATCACCATCAAGTGCCCTCCCAACGCCATGAAGGTCACGATTGCAAACAAGAGAAACAGCGCTCCCACCGGAGAACTCGGTTCCGCGGATTGCCCGGTAAAAACCTGTGCGTTCTGGGCCCCCCTGGTCAAATCAATGATACGTCCGCCCGCTTCAATGGCGACAAACAGTATCCCGGCCATCAACGCAAGGATCATGCCTACGAGACCTTCTTTTACAACAAGGAGCATCAAAAATCCCCCTGCCCCATCCAGATCCCCCGAAACAAGCCATACCGAGGGCCACATGGCCAAAGTCAAAACCCCCGCAACAACCGTTCGCACAGTTGCGGGGAACCGAGGCCCCCCCAGGAAAGGCGTGATAAAAACCACGGGACCTATCCTGGCCAACATGAGAAAAGTCAGGGAAATGGCTCTTTGCCAGGGAATCGACCCCAGAATCTCCGAAAGATCTCCGACCACCTGACTAGCCTCCCAGACGGGGAATTGACGCCCAGATCACCGTTGCGAATCGGACAAGCTGTCCTCCCATCCAGGAAGCTGTAACAGCAAGCGCAACCCCCACGGCCACAAGCTTGGGGACAAAACTGAGGGTTTGCTCCTGTATCTGGGTGGCCGCCTGCAGTATTCCAAACAAAAGCCCCACCGCAAGGGAAACAAGAAGAATCGGGGCGCTCAAAACCAGAACCAGCAGGAGAGCCTGCCGGGCCACGGTCAAAATATAATCATGCAGTCCCATGGCGACACCTGTATGTAGGATTATTAACAGCAACATTCGTACCTTAATCGAGCCGATTGTAAAGACCTACGGGGAAATTCGGGCGCTGCGACAAAAAAAACGGGATTCAGCAACTTTTCTGTTTTCCGAGCGTCTAACAAGAGTAAGAATCGAGACTGAACCGGCACACGATCGACCACCAAGGTTGGTGATTTCGAGTTTCCAAGACCCCGGTTCAGTATAGTGTCCAAAAGGTCAGTGCAAAAAGCCGGCGTTTCGTTTCGAGCGTCTGCCGTGCAACACCCACCTGAGGAGGAGGCCGAAAATGTATCCGGAAGCAATACTTGCCGAAAAACCGCACACCCGCGCAAAGAAACCGATTCGGAACACGTCGCCGTTGACGGTATTCCCGGTGATCGTGCTTTTGCTGATGATTGGCGGCGGCTGTGGAAAAGAAGACAAACACCCCGGCAGAGGAACGGCCACCATAGCCGAAATGATGCTCGTGAGGGATCCTGTTGTTGTGGTGACAAAGGACGGTAAGACCAACACAGCCGATTCGAACCTTCGCCTCACTGAAGGAGATCGAATCATCTCAAAGGGAGGACGCGCTTTTGTAACCCACGACGAAGGCGGACGGATACTTCTTTCCGCAGATGCCGAAGTTGAAGTCGGTTCACAGGGACTCCTCGTGATCAACGGCAAGGTTTGGATCGAAGCCCGGGAAGGAATACGCACTGAATACCGAGTCGGTGATCTGAAACTGAGTTCAACCGGAGCAGGTTTCGAACTTATAAAGAAGGGAGAGGCGATCCACCTGTATGTGGTCCGGGGCGCTGTGTACTACGAGCGGGGGGATGACCGAGGTGAAGCGGTCGAAGGACTTGAAGCGAAAATCACCGCCGCGGAAATCAATATTTCGCCCAAAGATCTGTGGGACGACTGGACGGGCGGGCTGGCATGGCCCAGCGCTGGAACATCCACGGAGATCCCGGGCCTCGGCGAAATAGGCGCACGGCGTCCCGGTTCTTTGGGGCAAGCCAGGTTTCCCCTCGTGATCCGCCGCATGGAGGTGAGAACCCTGGTACGGGGGGATCTCGCGGTCACCCGAGTAGTCCAGGAATTTTTCAACCCGGTTTCCGAAGCGCTTGAAGGCCTTTACAAACTCAGCCTGCCCCAAGGCGCTCTGCTTCAAAGCTTCGGCATCGACCGAAATGGAGAGATCGTCCACGGCTACATCAAGGAAAAAGAGCAGGCGACCGCTCAGTACAGATCTCAGGTGTACGAAGGTTCCAGGGACGATCCCGCTCTTTTAACATGGGAAGCGCCGGGCAGGTACACCGCGCACATTTACCCGATACCTGCCGGAAGCACCAGAAAAGTTGAAGTGGTTTACACGGAATGGCTCCATAGGAAAGGATCCCGTCGCTACTGGAGATATCCCCTGAGCCCGGGAACCGGCCGCTCCGTGCGTATCGGAGAACTGGACATCATCGCCGATTTCAGCGGGGCCGACGCGGACAATCTTCAATCATCTCTCGGAGCGCGCATTCACAAGGGCGTTTTGAGCCTCAACCGTTCGGATTACATGCCGCGCGCAGACCTCGTGTGCACTTTGCACGGAAACAAACCCGGACCGCGAACGGTAACGGGCTACAGAGTGGCCGGAGAAAAAGAGGGGGACTTTTTCCTTGCACGGATATACCCCGAAGAAATTCGGGCACGCAAAGAACCCGAACGAATCGATTTGATAATAGTGGTGGACATGTCGGCAGGTACGGATCCCACCCGGCTTCACCTTGCCGGAACCATGGCCGAAGCCCTCATGCGTCATCTCACGCCCGAGGATCGAGTCGCCGTGCTGGGCGGAGACCTTGAACTGCGCGGTGTTAAATCGGAAGAAATCGGCCTATTGCAAGCAACTCGGGAAAACAGGGAAGGTTTCATGGAAGCGCTGGCCCGCACCGGAGTCGGAGGAGCGACCGATCTCGGAAACATGTTGAATCAGGCTGCCCGACTGGTGGAGACCGAAAATCGCGCGAGCGTGGTTTATATCGGCGACGGTTTTCCCACGGTGGGTGAGATGAACCTCCCTGATCTCCAAAACCGTCTCCACCGTCTCGAACATCCTCTGCGGTTGTATGGAGTCGGTGTCGGCGGAGAAGCAAACCTGGATCTTCTCTCCGGGCTTGCGGGGGAAAGCGGTCTCGCGGTTCGCATAGAAGGAAGGGCGGAGGCAGGAAGCGCTGCCCTTGAAATCATGAGTCACATGAATCGCAACGTTCTCCGAAACGTTGAAATCGACGCAGGGCCTTCGGTGGAAAGAGTCTACCCGGGAGGTCGCGTAGACATCGTGGAAGGTGAACCGATCGTGGTCGTGGGGCGGATACGAAGAAACGCTCCCAAGAGAATTCAATTAAAGGGTTTGCGCGGTTCCAGACCTTTCGAGCAATCATTTGTGGTAACAGATGAAAAACTCGAAGATTTCGGCGACGTCCGGCTCCGCTGGGCCGAGAATCGGCTGAAACAACTACTTTCGCAAGGAGCAGGCCGTGAGGAAATGGTCGAGCTCGGCACTCGATTCGGACTCATAACGCCTTACACTTCCTTTTACGTGCCGTCCGCCAGGGAATTGTTGCAAAACGAAGAAGAAGCCAGGCGCGCTCGGCTAGCTGCGAGAGAAGCGAGAGACCGGTTCGCTAAACTGGAAATCAGCCTCAGAGACATGGAAAAAACCGCGGCCGAGGCGCCAATGGAAAGAGCAGCGCAGGATAGAAGCGAAATCAGCGTGGAAGAAAGCGCGGATGAAGAGGTCGAGTCCGAACCGCTTTCAGAGACTAAATCCGCTCCATCTCCCGCGGCTCAGCCTCTGCAAGCGCCCAGCTCAGATCCGCTTGACGGACTCAGCAGTACTCCGCCCAGACCTTCGCGAACACGTGCTAGAACTTCATCCGTTACACCACAGCCTGAATCCGATCAGTTTGAAGGACGCCTGGGCGCTGTATCCACGAGAGGCGCAACGAGGACGACTGCAGCGGAACGCAGAAGACGTGAACGCGCACAAAGAGATGTCGCTCCCCGCGGCGGAGAAGCTCCGGGAGCGCGCGGAGGCTTGGATGGCGATGATTCAAGCCCGGCTGCCCCCCCGATAACAACAGGTGAGAGCTTGGCGCTCACATCTCGACCTCCTGCGCCGGATCGAATTTCGAGGGGTGTGGATGTAGATGTGAAGATCACGATCGATATAAAAGACCGTCGGCCGCGGAGGTGTTCGCCCGCGTCCGAAAAACCACTTTCCGTCAGACGGAACTTGTGGCGGGAGCGACTTCGAGCGCACGGGGGATTTCCACGGGTGCTGGAAGTGTGGCAAGACGCAGCTCAATTCTGCGAGTTGAAGACATGGGCGGACAGCCGTACATTACTCTCGTTGATGCTGAACCGTCTAGGTTCGGTGAACAACATGTTGATGTTGTACCGGCATTTTCGTAGACATCCCGGAATCGAGCAGTTCCTGAGAAGATCCATCATCGGCAGGGTAACCGGTCCGGAAGATCTAAGACTCGTCATGAACGCCATCGGAATGGGGAGAGACGCAAAGTGGACGGTTATCCAGGATATGCTCGACAAACTGGACTCACCCGAACTCCGGCTGCAGACAATTCGAAAATTCCTGGCGATCCATCCGGGTGACGCGCGACTCAAGAGCATGCTCCTGGACTTGCTGGAAAAACTGGGACGTCACGAAGAGGCAATGACGCTCGTGGAAGAGGTCAAGGGCGATCCTTACGCGGATGCAGGATTCAGAACCGCTGCAGCGGAATACCTGCTGCGCCGGGATGAAAACAACAAACCGGTTGCCATGCGGATTTTGTCGGAAATGGTTGAGTTCCGTCCGCATGACCCGGCCGTGAGAAGAAGGCTCGGAGATCTCTACAGGGCCTACGGATGGCACGATGAAGCCTATCGACAATACGAAACCCTGGCCAACCTGAGACCTCAGGACATGTCGGTTCTGCTCTTGATGGCCGCGGCCGCGGCCGACGGAGGCCGCATCGACGAAGCTCTCCGGCTGGAAGGACGGGTCGCCGGTTCAGCCGAACCGGGAACAGCACAGGGACTCGCCAGGTGGGCGCTTTTGTGGAAATCCGTCCGCCTCATGAAGCTCAGGTGGAACGCCCGTCAGGAAAACGACACCGAAACTCTTGCAACCCTCTTGGCCAGGACCCGACGTTCAGGAGTACTTTCATCGGCAAGGCCTCTCCGGATCGCACTGATATGGAGCCATCCGTCCGCGGACGTGGAACTTTCCGTGGGCGCGGGAAAATACCGACCGTCACGCGCAAACCTTCTCGGCTCCCTCTTCGGCATCGAAGCTTTCGAGACCGGAGAGATCTCCGAAGACGGCTACACGATCCAGGTCTCCAGGGTGGGTCCCGAATCACAACGCCGGGTAAATGCACAGCTACTGGTCATGTGGAATGAAGGAAAACCCGACGAAAAACTTTGGATAAAAGATCTCTCATTCGGACCGGACGACCGGGAAGCGAAATTCAAGCTGGAAGACGGACAGGTCAGGGAGGTGCAGTGATGAAAACCAAACCAAAAAAATCCTCTCTTGCCGAAACATGCAAAACCATCCTGACCGCCTTGGCGGTCTTTGCTATGACAATGACCGCGCTCATAGCGATCAAAGCGTGCAAACCGGATTCGGTCGCGCCTCAACCAAAACCAAGCGTGGCCCAACTTGAGGTGCTGCGCTCACCCGTCGAAATTATGAGCAAGGACGGTGGTGGCGAGGCAAGAGCTCCTGCAACCGATGCGCGCCTTGAGCCTGGCGCGGTGGTTTCCACTGGAGAAACAGGCCGCGCAATCCTGAAGTTGGACCTGGGAGCTTCGATTCTCATGGACCGCTCGGCGCGTGTCCGCCTGACCCCCGGAGGAATACAGCTTGAAAAGGGTCGGGTTTACGTGGACGCTGTTTCGGAAATCGAAGTCCTGACCCCCGGAGGACGACTCAGAAGCTTGAAATCAGGCTTCGACGTGGAAACGCGAAAAACAACCACCAGGGTCTATTGCGCAGCGGGCGAGGTGTCTTATCCCCCGGAACCGGGAGATCAGGATTCGGAAACGCCCATGAAAAGCATATCGTCAGGCATGACGGTCGTTTTGCAACCTTCAGGCGCCCAGCTTCTTCCCGAGGCCCTGTGGGAAGACTGGACCTCGGGCTTTGCACGAGTCGGCCCCAAGAGGTCTCATCAAACTGCAGGCATAGGACGGCTGGAGGGACGGCAGCCTGGCGCTCTGGGCGAAACCCCCACACCGCTCATCAATCGCCGGCACGAAGTCTCTGTCGAGATCAGGGGCGACATGGCGCTGACCAAGGTCACCCAGACGTTTTTCAACCCCCATTCCCACAATGTTTCCGGCTACTATGAAGTGCTGCTGCCTTCAGGGGCGATAATCTCGTCTTTCAGCGCGGGTCCAACGGACAACATTGTCCCGGCATCCATTCATTCCCGTTTCCGCGATGAAACGCGGCACAATCCCGCCGTGCTGCTGGAATGGGCCGGCGACAACCTGTACAAAGGTCATATCAACGATATCGAAAGAGGTTCTTCCTATACCATAGAACTCTCATACATCCAGTGGCTTAAACACCGGGACGGACGGCGAGTATACATCTATCCCATGGGCGGCGGGGATGCGCCGAGACTGGGTGAATTCGTTCTTGAAGTGAATCTCGAAAAGACTGAAGCACATGCAACCCAAGCGTCTCTCGGCGCACGGAGGGAGGGTTCCAGGGTCGTTTTGAGCAAGAGCGATTACGAACCTCCCGCGGATTTCGTTCTGGAATTACTGGATTCTGAAAAGAAAAACCCAGCGGCCAAAGTCTATAAAACAGCGGGAAGTGGGGAAAACAAGGACGGAACACTGTACATGGTGATCCCTCCTCCGCTTCCCGACCCGCCCGAATCACTGAAGGTGGTCATCGTGGCCGATTTATCCTCCGGCCTGAGCCCCACCCAGGTGAAGCTGGCCGCGGATTCCGTTGATTCCGTTTTGCAGCAATTGAGCGCAACCGACAAGGTAGCCGTCTTGGCATCGGACTTGGACATCCATTACCTCGGTGAAGAAAAACGGTTGGCGATCGCCACAAGCGAATACAGGGAACAAATCATAGACGCGCTTGCGCGCCACAGGATCGGCGGAGCATCGGATATCGGTATGGCTCTTGAAAAAGCCGCCCAAATGCTGCCTCAAGGTCAAGGCGCCATTGTTTATATCGGCGCGGGTCGGCCATCTACGGGAATTCTGGTTCCGGGCCCTATAAAAGACCGCTTGGCCCGCCGGGGAGTTTTTCCGAGACTTTTCGCAATCGGGGTGGGAACGAACGCGGATCGCGCCTTCCTCGAAGCTTTGACAGTAGAAGGGGGATTCACCCGAATCGTGGAAGACCGCGAAGAAGGCGCCGGAGCGGTATTTCAGATTCTGGCGGAAGCGTCCCGCCCGTCTCTGGCCGCTGTAACCGTCGACACCGGTGGAGTTTTGGAAAGAGTCTATCCCTCACGTCCATTCGCCTTGACCGCGGGTGAGCAGATAAGAATATCAGCGTGGAACCGCGGAAAAATCCCTTCACGGGTGACCGTAAAGGCCCTTGCAAACGGCCGACCTGTCAAGGCCGAATTCGAGACACAGGTGTTTAACGTCGTCGACGAGGGAGATCTGGAAAGACGTTGGGCCGCGGCGAGAATACGAAATCTCCTGGAGGAAGGGGCCGGCAGGGAGGCTGTAGCGGACCTGGCCGTACGGCATGGAATCCTGACGCCATGGACTGCATTGGCCATCAATGCTTACCAAGGCTACAAAAGCCTTCTGCCTTATCCGGCGCCTGAATCATTCAGCGTAGAAGATTTCCAAACAAGGGGAAACGCCCCCCCCACCGACGGCCGCATGTCGCTCGCCCCTGACTGGCTGTCCCGCACAACGCAGTCCAAACCATCTTGGGAACGGCTCTACCGCGACGCTCTGAGAACAAGAGAAGCTCCCATCAGGCTGTGCTTCGAGAGAAAAGCCGCCGGGCGCCCCGAGCTTTCGGGAAGAGTGGATCTCCGGTTCGAACTTCGAGCGGACGGATCGGTCAAAACAGTCGAGAAGATTTATACGAGTCTCAGAGACGACGAGGTAGAAGCGTGCATGTTGAGAGCAGCCGGTGCATTGACATTGCCTGCGCCGCCTCCCGGCGCGCCGGCCGTGTTTACGTACACCTTTCGGTTGCAATCCCCTGATGGACATACAGGCGGATTCGTGGAGTGTTCCGCTGCCTCAAGACAGTATCTTGCAAGACGTCGAATTTTGTGGAGGGAAAGACTTTCACGCGCCCGAACACTGGGAGAAACCATGAACGTTTGGAGGGAGGCCTACCGGCAGTGCGAACTTCGGACCTGGCTGGACCGCAGGGCCATGCTGGATCTCATGCTGAATTCGCTTCGCACCGTGAGAGAAGGGATCCGCCTTTACCACGAGTTTCACTTCAATCCTCCACTCCAAAGCTATCTGCGGCGCGAAATACTCAGGAGAATCCGAACCCGGGACGACATTGAAGCGGCCGGGCAAGGGCTCAATCTGGAAGGACTCGTAGATTGGGAGCTTCTGAACAAAGGATTGGAAAAAGCTCGACATATCGGGGACAAGATCAAACTCGTGGAGGATTTCATCGCGCTTGCACCAGAGAGTCTTCGTCTCCAAACTATTTTGCTTAACCTCTTTGAGAAGGCGAAACGACACCCCGAAGCCGCTGAACTCGCCTACCAACTCAGGAGAAACCCGGCCGCTGACATGGAAGTGAAACGCCTTGCCGGAGAATACCTGGTCAGGCGCGGCCAAATGGAAGAAGCCAGGCGGGCTTTTTCGGAAATCGTGGATTCCGCACCGTTTGATCCGTGGGCAAGAAGATATCTCGGCCACGTTTATTTCGCTCATGACTGGTGCAAAGAAGCGTATCAGCAATACAAAACGCTGGCGTGGTTGACCCCGCAGGATCAAACCGTAGATCTGACGCTCGCCCAGGCCGCTGCATGCACCGGCTCCATTGATGAAGCTCTGCGGCTGCTCGACGCTGTTTCAGAATCCGACGAGGCTGGTCCCGGGAGAACCGGTCCTGCGGCCGCAGCCCGGGTTCTGACATCAATCCTGCTGGCCCGCCTCAAAAAAGAGTCCCGGGAAAACAATGACCAAGAGAGGCTCCTGCTCTTAAACGGACGCTCAAGAAGACTCGGCGTCTTGACATGGGCCGGGGATCTGATGATCGCAGTGCTGTGGAAAAACCGCCAAGCCCCCCTCAGGGTGACAGTGATCGAACCGGGCGAAGAAGAAGCGAAACCCTTCCCTCTCGTGTTCCAAGATGCAGGCTTGGCGGCGTTGAGAAGAAAAAAGATGCAATCCGGCAAATACATCGTGCAAGCATCGCTTGCAAGCAAAGACCCGGCACGGCAGGCCGCGTACAAAGCAAAACTCATTCTTCTCCACGATGAAGCAAGCGAAAACGAAACCATCATAGAAAAGAAACTTGTTTTCCCCCCGGGTACCGACGCCCTTGCCTTTGAAATAAAGGGCCGTGAAATCAACGAGGTAAAACCCAAAGAAGAGAAACAAGAACCAAGAGAGCGACAAAAACGCGGGCGATAAGCCGGATTGGATTTCCTCCAAGCATCTATTTCCTGAACCGGTGAACCATCTTTTTCCTCAAAAGCGTGCGCAGACCTCTTCGAGCCAAACCTCGGTGATGTGCACCATCGGGTCATCCGGATAACGCGAAGCCGTGTCCGAATAGAGTTGGCGGGCCCTTTTGCAGGTCAATGGCCCCGCCTTGTCCTTCCAATCCACCAAACGTACTTTCAACCAGTAGAGGTGGGCATCCCTTCGGCATACCCTTTCGAAATGCTCACCTAATGCGGCCGCGGCTCTTTGACCTGTGCGAAACAGTTCTCTCGTAAAACCCTCCTGCGCTCTGCACGCGTCCAAGACCTTTTCGATCGCACCCTGGTCCATCAAGCGACGGATCCTCCCGATACGATTGTGAACACTCCTGAAACGCCACCTTTCCCGGCAAAGCTTTTCTATGGCCCGGATTCTCTCTTCGGTTTCCCAGCCGGATTCGCGCTTTCTGGTTCCCGCGTGCACTTTTTTCTCTCTTTCGGCTGCAATGGTCAGGCAGATCCGTTCCAAACCATCTGCATCACCCCTTTGGACCATTGCATTAAGTATGTCTTCGGATTTTTCAACAACCCGTTCTCGAAAACCCGAACACCTCTCTTTCAAACGCCGGGCGATTTGCTCGGCCGATTCATCTCCTGACGCCCTGAGACGCCCAAAAAGATATTCATCTTCGCAAACCGAAGCCAAATCTTTGATGGCGCCGTTTCGGCCTTCTTCGATCATTGCAAGCATCCGCTCGGCTCGTTCCACAACAAACAAATCCTCGTAGCAACTCATCAGCCGCTGGCAATCCGGATAACTCAAACAAACCCCGAGACCTTTTTTTAGCCGTGATTTCCCGTCGACCTCTTTTCGGCAACGATCCGTCCAACGGCCTCTATTGATGGTTGCATTTTCAACGGCCAGTTCCGCTTCAATGGAGGGATCCTGTTCGGCCGCGGCTTTCAAGCAGGCAATGCGTCGATAAACAATCTGCTCGCATACATCTTTCTCCACCTGATCCCTGTTCCGGCACCCCCAAAAAAACAATCCGCAAAACAACGCTGCCGGTATTATTGCAAACCGCAGCGCCATCCATTTCACCAAAATCTTTTCTCTCTCTTCGGAATCCACACGCGTTCTCATTTCTTGAGAGTTCGATTTGAACTCGTATCTGTTTTCATGAAAACCCCAAGCACCTGTTTTCGTCAAATTCCTCCTGGATTTGCACACACATTACCTTACAGCATATTCCGATTCGCGGTTCACAACCAACAAGATTCGATTTTTGCAATTGACATAACCGGGATGAATCCATAGCATTTGTCGATGATACTATATAGGTCATACCCATCCATTGATCGACGCATTGAAACAACGTTTCTGAAGCTACTAAATGACGCCTATCAAAAAACAAATCGGGAAGTTTGAGGTTTATTCAGCTTTGGGGTCGCTCATTTTAATAAAGGCAAGGGAAACATGAAAACAATAATTCAATTTATCAGACGCCCGGTGTTTGTCGCGGTTTGTATTTTTTCGTTTTTCGCAGCGACAGGGTGCGCGCGGATACCCTACAATCCACACCTTCCCACTGATTTTGTAGGATACCGTTACACCCTGCATCGTCACGTAAACAGAACCTTCACCCAAACAAGCTCGACCCATGGCAATGTAAGAGTAACAACAACGACCATCTCGGTTCGTGGTCTGGGAAGCCAAGAATTGAAATACTTGGATAAAACACCCCACGTTGCCCATGCAAACATTCACATACTGGCAAACAACCCCGGGATTCTGAAAATGCCCTTCCGTTCCGTTGACGGCTCCACCGAGGACAGCGGTTACAAACCGTTCGACTCCACAGCAGTAGAACCGAAAGAGGAAGACTAAAAAGGCACAGGTAAAAGGAATGAAACAAATCAGGGGAACAACGAAAAAAGGGGTTCTTGAAAGCATGTCGGTGAAAACACCCTTGCCGTGCCGGTCACTTCGCAACGCCCGGGTGTTTTTATTCTCCTGCCTGGCGATCTCGAGCCTTGTTGCAGGATGCGCGGGTTTTCGTCCTTACAGGGTGGGGCGGATCAGCCTTGAGCAGATGGGGCTGCACCACCCCCCTGATCCTTCAGCTTTATCTGAACTACCCGCGGACCGGCCCCTTGTCGTAAGTCTCTTTTCCTGGCACGCGTCGAATCCGGTGGGACTCAAATTAAATCTGCATAACTCCGTAAATGTATCCATCCTGGAAGGAACTTACTTCGGCGACAAGGTCCATGTTTCACTTTTCGAAGCGGTGTTCGACGCTCTGAGTGTCAGGCGAAGATGGGTATTTAGGGACCACATCGGCGCAACCCAGCCCGGCCTGATTCCAGCCTGGGCCCGTGCGCAAAAATTCCTGGTGCTCGACGGCGAGATTCTCAGGTTCGAGCACTCTAGAATACGTCCAAAAAAGGGAGTCATCCCTCCCGGAGCCGAAAAAATCAGTCCTGATTGGGGGCATGAAGCAGCTTACGTGGAAATCCTGTTCAGGTTGCGTGACACGGTCACCGGCGGTGTCATCATGGAAACGACTATCGAAACATGGACACAAGCCGTGCATACTGAAAATCCACTCACCTTCGATCCATATAAGGCTCTAGGCGCACAACTCGTTCAGTTACTGGAAAGAACACCGTCCTTTACCAGGGCCTTGGGAGGCGGTTGACAATGAAAAAGAACGCTTTTTTTTCTGCATTGGTTCCGTTCGCTCTGACTGCTGCCCTGCTTGGGTGCTCTAAACCTACATACAACATCGCCGCCGCTCCCAGGGTTCCAGTGACGAGATTCAAGACACCGCTGATACTGAGAATCCCGCGGGTCGTGGATTCCAGGCCCAACATTGAAAAGAAAGGGGATTCTGCAAACCTGCACGTTCTTCTTCCCTTTATTCCACTTTTTTTCTACATAGAAAATCGAGGTTCCGACATCACGGGCGATGAAAATTTTCAACAGGCTCCGGCCGCTCAAATGCACGCTAATCTCTTGGCGCATTTCAACAAATCACAGACTTTTTCCGAGGTAACCGTCGAAGGCGCAGCGCACCTGGAACTACAGGTTGAACTGTTGCACTTCTACTCTCACAGGTATCGCACCGGCTGGGGATTCGGTTCCGCGGGAGGCGGCACAAGCACATCGGATTTTTTCTCATACAACACCAATGTCGTCATGAAACTCAGGCTCGTGGATCTGACTCGTGAAGGAAAGCTGATCATGGAACGGGTCGTTCACGGCACCAGCTCGGACCCCCCCAGAATCACGCAACCAACCGTATCCGTTCTGAAAGCGGTCAGACAATCCCTGGGCGAAACTTGGTATTGGACCATAGCCGCGGTGCGCGAAATAACCGATACGATGTCCGAGGACGACTACCTAAAACTGCTTCACGAGCATTGCGCCAAGGGCAAGGCATGCAGGTTCAACGTCATGAGAATCGGACAATTTCATGAATCAGTGGACTTGATCACGATAGATATGGACTCAGGAAATGTGGTAAACAAAAACCGACTTTCCAACCTCACGACGGCTCCGCCGGGAAGAGCGGGCGAATGGCTGCTATCGCCGTGGGACGCAGAAGGCTTTCCATTGCCTTCAAACCAATACAACGCTCTCGCAAAGTTCATCACCCGACAAGGATTCATGGTCCGCAGGCTGGATCATTTCTCGCTCTACCATTTCTTCGGCGTGCGCGAAAAGTGACTCAACGAATCACACAAGCCCCTAATTCCGACCCTCCCCGCTGCAAAAACGATCCGCATCTCGGTCATACTTAGCGCACGGGTAATCGGCATACGGTTCATCATAGTAATCATACAACTCGCCGCAAGAAAGTTTTGACACGCAGTTATACAGTTTCTTTAAAGCGCTGTAACATTCCCTCGTCATTTGTTCATGGTTTTTCAAGTAGTCAAACTCACCGACGCAATCTGCACGACACTCACTCACGCTGGAATACTCTTCGTAAAAAAACTCCGGTTCACACCTTTCCGCCAATTTACACCAGTTGGAACAAATGCTTCCCTCGGACAAATCATCCCCTCCACATCCGGCAAACCCGGAAAAGATTACACATGAAAGCAATGGAACCATGATTTTCTTCAGCATAACACTGACCTCCTTTTTCGGGTTACGATTGTCCTATGAATGTTTCTATCGCCCCTATCTCTGATTCCAACATAAGTGTCAACCGTTTTTCGTTTGCCAAGGATTCATGGTCCGCAGGCTGGATCATTTCTCGCTCTACCACTTCTTCGGCGTGCGCGAAAAGGGACTCAACGAATCACACAAGCCCCTAATCCTAATCATCCCACCCATTTTCCCACTCATCATCCCAATCGCATTTAAGGTCCACATCTCGGTCATACTTGGCACACGGGTAATTGGCATACGGCTCCTCATAGTAATCATCCAACTCACTGCATGAAAGTTTTGACACGCAGTTCAACAGTTTCTTTTCGGCCTCGTAGCACTCATCCGTTATATCAGGGTCATTTTTAAATTCTTCCCAGTCTTCGATGCAAAGTTCACGGCACTGATTCACGGTTCCAAAAAAGGCGGAAAACTGCTCCGGCTCACACCTTTCAAACAATTTACACCAGCGGGAACAA
This sequence comes from Myxococcales bacterium, assembly GCA_007131745.1. The sequence goes on along the minus strand of SLPX01000002.1, from coordinate 12,882 downwards.
ATGCTTCCCTCGGACAAATCATCCCCTCCGCACCCGACAAAACCGGAAAAGATTACACATGAAAGCAATGGTACCATGATTTTCTTCAGCATAACACGAACCTCCTTTTTTGGTTATGATTGTCCTATGAATGTTTCTATCGCCCCTATCTCTGATTCCAACATAAGTGTCAACCGTTTTTCGTTTGCCGACGACACATCCCCGTAGGTTTTTTCAATCTCATTTTCGACTCGTTGACATTTAATCGGCAAGCAATGCAAGATGATGCGATATCGATATCAAGACAAATTGAAAGTGCCGTATAGAATGAAAAACAAACTCTCACCCCTTACCGCAGCATGCGTTGCGTTTTTAATCTTAGCATTAAGCGGTACCGCGCGCGCGCAGTGCCGGGATGATTCCGACTGCAGGGGAGATCGTATCTGCAAGGAAGGGGAATGCGTATTCCCGCCGCCGAAGGTCGAATGCACAAAAGACATCGATTGCAAGGAAGACCAGATTTGCGAGAGGGGAAAATGTGTTTCCCTCCCGCCCAAAGAAGAATGCACAAAAGACATCGATTGCAGAGAGAATCAAATCTGCCAAAACGGTAAGTGTGTGGACGAAAAACCGCCCGTTGAGGAACCCACAAAGGATCCGGAAAAGGATCCGGAAAAGGATCCGCCGAAGGAACCTTCCGATATTGTTTCCCCTCCAGAAAAGGTGGACGAAAAACCGCCCGAAGATCCGGCTGAAGAACCGTCTCCCGAACCGCGGCCTGTTCCTGATGAAAAACCCGTTCCGGAAGATGAAGTCGAACCGGTTCTTCACCATGTTTTCTCACGACAAAAGGGAATGCACATTGATCTCGGGCTCGGAACCACCAACTGCTCGGGCCTGTGGTGCAGACCATATTCACCCTTGTTCGGTTTCAATTTTTCCGTACTCCACAGGTTGTTTCCCTATCTTGCGATCGGTGGGCACGCAGCCTTTCTTTTCCGGAATCGAACCGATTACCAATTCGACGAATCCACTGTATACCAAACCGACAAAATAACACCGTGGGCCGTGATAGCAGGGCCGGAAATCAGAGCCATCCTTGCTCTGGATTTTTTGAAGAGTTCTTTCCCTGCAATCGACCTCTGGGCGGGCGCGGTGTTGGGTTACGGAGTTGAATTCATCCACACTCGCGGAACGAGTGAAGTCTCGGGAGCGTCATGGTCCGATACAAAGACCGTCCAAGCTTTCGTCATGGGTCTCGGCCTGGGCGCTGATTACTTTTTTCTAAAACACCTGGCCGCAGGATTGAGCGCGTACATTTACAAGCCGTTTCACTTCGCGGAATGCACCAGGTCCAACATAGGGGGACATACGGGAACAAATTGTGCCCGGGTGAAAAGAGATTTCATCTCCCGTTTCGGTGTTCACTGGTGGGCGGGAATCAAGATCACATACTTCTTCCCCAACTGATCCATCAGGACACAAACCAACTTACCCAAACAAACAAATGCGAATCACACTGTTGCCTTATGCAACACCTCTCGAAAGCTCTTCCTGTTCCAGAAAAAATCCAGCAAAAACAAGAAATGCCGCCTGAGATCCCGCGTGTTTCCCCCCTCCCTGCCCAACACCCTCAGGTCGTGAAAAAACGCGCGCATCAGGTATGCAACCGCGAAATTCTTTTCCACCCGGGTCAAACCCGGCGACGCCGCCCGGCCGTAACACAAAAAATAAAACGCCATCCTGGAAGGATCCATTTTTTCGTCGTTGCAGCGATATCCCATGTAATAAGCGGTGACCGCAACATCCCTGATCCGGGGCCCCCACGAAGCTTTTTCAAGATCAAACACCACAACTCCTCGGTCCGAATCCAATAGACAGTGATCCCGGTGAAACGACCCGTGCAAAAAAGCAGGGATTAACTCTGTTTCAGATGTTTCTTCAGCCTCCCTGATCAGTTCTCCAAGCCACGAAACGGCTTTTGCCAAACTCTCCCTCTCTTCCGTTGTTTTTGCAAGCCTGTTGCCCGCGGCCAAACATTCACCAAGGTCCAGAGGTTCCTCTCCTGCACCTTCGCCCAGGTATGGGCGCACCTCAAAACCCGCCCGATGAAACGCTGCCTGGCCGCGCGCCAGCATTTCCAAATCCTTTTTCGAGTTCTTCAACTCCCTGTCACCGTAATCCCTGTAAAGAACCGCCAACCGGTTTTCAACCCTGAAAACCCTTCTTCCCGAAGGCAAAACCATGGGAGCGGGCACACATACCCGCGTCTCACCCGTCCCCAAGGCCGAACTCTCCACCCCCTCCGAACTCTCCGAAAAACCGTGGTCAAGAAAAGATGCGAGATTGCTTTCCAGGCGAAACAGAAACGGAGCTACCGGTTTATTGTAAACCTTGGCGACAAAACTCTCTCCACCCGGCCCTTTGAATCTAACCACATCGTTGCATGCATGGCGAGCGAACGCTTCCACAACCCACCCTCGACCACGGATCATCCCCTCACGCTCCAGCGCCTCCCGCAGCGGTTCGACCTCTTCCTTTTTCGCTGCCTCCCATCTCGCCCCCAAAGTCCCTGCTGCATCGTGATCACGCTCAGGATCAAGATCCATGCCTCCCTCAACGTCAACCTCCCGGCAATCATCCCTTGAGCGTCCCACTGATCCCAACAAAACGAGTGTGCGAGAAAACTCCCTTTCCAAGACTTTTAAGAGGGAAAGCAGGTCGACTCTCCTGTCATGGTCCTTTGCTTGATTCTCACATGTAAAAAGCTCTTCCACCACGGCCAGCCAAAGGTAAAGGGACAAGCGTCCGGGGTCCGCCCGCCTTGAATCCGACTCCCATGTTTCAACTATCTCGGCCGTTTGAGACTCGAGTTCTTTCCCGCCCCTTTGGCCCAGCTCGGCCCATCGGGTGTCGACCGCAAGAAGCAACCCCGCAAGGTCATTTTCAGGATCCCCTGCTCCGGCCGCGGCCCAATCCAAAAGACCAATCGGAACCCCCTTCAATATCCAGTTCGAGGGATGAAGATCATTGTGACAAAGAGAATCGCCGATGTAGACAAGCCCACACAGGTTTTCCCTCAACTTTCCATCCACCCCCGCCGCTGTCCGCCGATCCTCCAGCCGCCTCCATCCTGCATCCCAGCCTTTCCGATGAACCAGGAATTCCGGCATTGGCCCGTGATGAATCGCAGCCAACACGCGGGTTGCGGCCTGAAGATCTTTCCGTGCCAGACGGCGGACGCGTTTGTCCCTCCCGATCCGCACGTCTTCCATGCCCAGCACCCAAAACGATCTTTCAACACAAACATCCTCGCAAAAATGACCGGAAATCTCCGTTATCTCGAACCTCCCGCTCGTTGGATCCCGGATCACAGGGTAGGAAAAACAAAGGTCGGGTGTTACACAAGCGCTGGGTTCTTTTTCACGCACGAGGGCAAGATGTTCCAGCATCTCGCCTTCCGTTCGCCCCGCTGCTAAGCGGTTGTGCAACTTAATAATTTCCGCGCCTTTTCCCGGGTTTTCCGGCCTTGCCACGATAACATTTTTCGATCTTCCCAGGATCCGCGCCCGTCCGAACCTTTCTTTGATCCAGTCAAGCAGCCCAAAATGAGCCATCTGTTCAGAAAAATCCAAAAAAGCACCCCAAACCCGTTCGTCTCAGTTCGTTCATTGACACTATCATGTTTGTTCATTAGAATTATTATTGGTTCAAGGTGTGGAGAACAAGAGTTTATTTAAGGTTAAGCAGCCATGAAAAAGGAAATTCCCCAAATAAAAAAGACGCCCGCTTCTTTCCTGAACAAGGATGAAGTCAAGGTGACTCGAAGAGGTTTTCTTTCTTCTTCCTCAGTTCTTTTGATTACTGTCGGAGCGGGAAAAGCCGCAGCGGAAAACAGGGGAACAAACGAACTCGGAGTTTCACCTCGCAACCGGGACATTCATGATCCACTTAATGATCCACTTTATGACCCGGTTCATGATCCCGGCAAAGCAGCAGAACTCAGGGCCCAACTTCCGGCAGGCCCGGATGAAACCTCCCTCCGGGAAACCGAGAGAGGAAAACCTCTTGTAGCGCAGCACTGCTCACACGGTTCACACGGCTCGCACGGTTCACACGGCTCGCACGGCTCACACGGCTCGCACGGCTCACACGGCTCGCACGGCTCACACGGTTCACACGGCTCACACGGCTCACACGGCTCACATGGCTCACATGGCTCCCACGGTTCATGGTAGCCGAAATGAATCTCCACGATTTAGCGCGAGAAAAAGGCTGAAAACCGGTTTATGAATCAATCCAACGGAAACAACTCCGTAAAAGCAAAGGGGTCTGCATACGAAGCGGCCGGTCGGATAGGCATTTTCGACTCCGGGCTGGGAGGCTTGAGCGTACTCAAGCCATTGACCCGCATGGCCCCTAACCTCCACCTGGATTACTATGCCGACAGCCTCTACTGCCCCTATGCAACAAAAGACAGTGACTTCATCAGAAAACGAGCTCTCGATATTTCACTGGAACTCATCGCACACGGGGCGGAAGTCGTCGTGGTGGCATGCAACACTGCATCGGCTGCAGGCTTGAACTGGCTTCGCACCCGGCTCACAGTACCGGTGGTGGGCATGGAACCCGCGGTCAAACCAGCGGCCCACGCCACGCTCACCGGCCGAATAGGCGTTCTTGCCACATCCATCACCTTGTCGGCCGATCGATTCGCAGATCTGTTGGAACGATTCACGAGCGGAGTCAAGGTTTTCACCGAGCCCGCGCCCGAACTCGTGGAACTCGTGGAATCCGGCCGCCTGGAAGGCCAACCCGTTGAAAAAATCACGGGAGACAAGGTCGCGGCTCTTATGAAACACGATGTGGACGTCATCGTCCTCGGATGCACGCATTTCCCGTTTCTCGCCTCCCTCATAGGCCGGCTCGCCGGACCGAATGTCAAAATCATAGAAACAGGTTCCTCGGTCGCAGCCCAGACGATCCGAGTTCATCAGGCTCTCAGCGACGGACACCCGCGCGCTTTGAATAAACCGCTCCAAGAAAACCCATCCACATCCACCGCCGCGCAAACCGCCGGGATCCGACTCTGGACTTCGGCCGATGTAGAAACCATCCTCAAAAATTCATCCAAACTCCTTCCTGATTTACACTTGACCCCGGGGCGACACGCCCCCCCCACCCACCACAAAAAAAAACCAACCCAACCGCATAAGAGCTGAATGCTGACTTCGGGAGAGAAAAAACGAGGTTGATCGGAATACCGCAAAAAACAACCTTTGGCGAGAATTCCAAGGTTTGCATTGACAACAGGTATTTTTCCGGCAAAAATGCCCGCTATGTATGCAAGAGTTCTAAGACCCCCTGATCATTCTTTTTTTCTTTTCGGACCACGGGCTACAGGAAAATCCACCTGGATGAGAAAGCACTTGAACAACGCGGTGTGGTTCGATTTGTTGAAGACCGATGTATACCTTTCATTGCTCCGGGATCCATCTCTTCTCAGAAAGAAGGTAGAAGCGCTGGAACCCGGTCGCTGGGTTGTGATCGACGAGGTGCAGAGAATACCCGCGTTATTGAGGGAAATCCACGCTATTATAGCTGAACGGGGCGATGCGTATCGCTTTGCTCTATGCGGTTCGAGCGCAAGAAAACTTCGTCGCATGGATGTTGATCTGCTGGCCGGCCGGGTCTTTGAACGTAAATTCTTCTCTTTGACTGCAATAGAACTCGGCGAGGACTTGGACATCGATCGTCTGCTCTCTTTCGGATCCTTACCCAAGGTCTATTCCGAACCTCAACATGCAGTGGATATCCTGGAATCTTATGTTCATACATACCTCAGGCAGGAAATCCAACAGGAAGCGCTCGTTAAAGACATTGGATCATTCGATCGATTCCTGGAGATCGCCGCAATCATGAACGGTCAGGTCATCAACACCGCCGCCATAGCCCGGGACGCGGGTGTCGCCAGAACATCGGTTCAACGCTACCTTGCAGTCCTTGCAGACACTTTGATCGGCGCCCGGCTTGAAGCATGGAAACCACGCCTCAAAGTAAAAGAAGTATCTAAACCGAAATTCTACCTTTTTGATCCCGGAATCGTACGCGCTCTTTCAGGCATGCTTCGCGATCCGCTGGAACGGGCTGAAAAGGGCCCTTTGTTGGAAACAATGGTCTTTAACGAGCTGCGAGCCTGGATTGCTTATTCAGGTTCCGGAGGCAAATTGCATTACTGGCGTACTTCGGAGGGCAAGGAGGTGGATTTCATCTGGTCACGCGGCAAACACGGAGCAGGCTTTGAAGTCAAGGCATCGAATCGTTGGCGCGGTTCATGGAGCCGAGCCTTGTCCGAACTTCTGGATCATGGGGCAATACAAAAAGCTTACGGAATATACCTCGGAAATGAAGCGCTTCAGGACGGCCCGATCCGGGTGTTGCCCTTTCGATCATTCGCCCAAGAGATTCATCGGGGCAAACTATTGCCCTGAACCCAAATAACCTTACACCGCAACCCTGTCTCTCTTCAACCATGCTAAAAGCACCCCGCTCATGCATTTAGCCATGCTAATTGCATTTGACAAGTGCATTTAACCATGCTAATTGCATTTTACAGAGAACGGAAGTTTCATTATGATGGATCCCAATCTTCTCGCCGTGTTGGCACGATACAATCCCTGGCTGAAGAATCCTGAGCGTCAACAAGAAATGCTCAAGGATCGATTACCGAAAAACTACGTGGATAGGAATCAGTCATTGGCTTTGGACCGTGCTTGCCTGGTAGTCGGCCCTCGTCAGGCAGGTAAAACGACTTGGATACTCCACGAGTTGTCAAAGGTGACCCCTCCCGTCTTGTTAATGAATTGCGAAGAGCCCATCATTCGGGAGTTGTGTAGATCTCCCGCAGAAGCTTTGAACGCGCTGGAAGGATTGCTTCGAGAGGACACGGTTTTTTATTTAGAGGAGATACAGCGCCTCGAAAACGCTCCTCTATTCATCAAAGGGCTGGTGGATTTGGAGCCAACGCGAAAAATCGTAGCCACAGGCAGCGCATCTTTCCAATTCGGATCCAAGGTCAGGGAGTCTCTCGCGGGCCGCGTCCACCGCGTACGCTTGCTCCCCTTCTCCTTGGCGGAGGTGACCTCTCCCCGACGGAATTCTTCAAACCATGAATTGGAACGATCCTCACTGAACAAACACAAAATAATAGAACCCGATGTAGCAGATGTAGCAGACGTTGCTTTTGTGCCTCCGGTAAACCCGAAGACCACTCCTGCCATTCAAGACAATGTCCGCCGTAGCGCTTGGGAGAGGTTGATTGTCTACGGAGGGTACCCACAGAGCTGGTTTTCCCAAAACCCTTCTAAAGTGTTGCATGAGCTGGTGGAAGCTTTCGCGTTGAGAGATATTTCGGATCTCGTGACAATCGATCACCCACGGTCCTTCAGGAAGTTGCTGGAGCTTTCATCAGCATCGGTGGGTAGTTTAATCAATATTTCGGAGTGGGCGGCACTGGCCGAAATCGCGAGAACAACGGTTTCTCGTTATTTGGATATCGCGGCGGAAGCTCATTTATTACGCTTGGTCCCACCGTTTGCCGGTGGGAAACGTGCAGAGATCCTGGGTCGCTCCAAGATCTTTATGCTGGACAACGGAATTCGAAACACCATGTTTGGGGGCTTCGGCCCTCCAACGAAGAGGTCTGACACGGGAGCTCTTTGGGAAAACGCCGTCTATACCGAAATCCTGAAATCTTGTGATTTGCTGGATGAGGTGTTTTTTTGGCGAACCAAGAACGGAGCTGAAGTGGATATGGTGTTGCGAAGGCGAGGAGAAATTGCAGGCATTGAAGTGAAAGCCGGTGTTTTCAAGAAGCCCAAATTGTCCAGAGCCATGAGAAGCTTCATTGATGCATACAAGCCTGAATTGTTCTGCGTAGTGAACGCCTCTCTGAATACAAGGTTAGAGGTCGATGGAACACCGGTCTTTTTTGTCAGACCCTGGGAGCTGGCCGAGCTGTTGAAAAAATGACTGATTTACCCGATCAGCTTCGCCTGTTGGAAGAAACAGCGACGCTGATTCGCGAAACGACAAACCATGTCAAACCTCGCAGCATTTTGGAGTTGAAATGAAAAGGTGAAAAAGCAAGGATACCTGTAAAAGAATTGATGTTAAAACCCATATCGATCAGGAAAGATCTTCATGGAATGGGTAAATGGATAATGGAATGGGTAAATGGATAAACGAGCTGCAGGGAAAAATCAGTGCTCGGTTTATTCCGGAATCGGTGTCCGGTTTCCTCCGGAATACGCATAACCGGACAAACAGAACATGCCGCCCAGGATGGGTAAGAGGACCACAAATGCAAGCAACGAGTTGTCGATCACAGAAGAAGGCATTCTTCATGCATGAATCGTCAGGAGAAGAGCGAGCATGACCTATTCTGATAAAGAACTTGAAGTTCTTTTGAATGATATTGAATCCGACCTTGCCGAACGGAAGGAATCCTGGAAAGGGGACGCATCGGATAAGAGCCGGCAGGCGGTCTGCGCCTTTGCCAACGACCTGCCTGATCACCGCCGACCAGGAGTCCTTTTCGTGGGTGCCGGGGATGATGGAACTCCCACGCGCCTTGCCGTCTCCGACGAACTTCTAAGGACCCTTTCGGACATCCGCACCGACGGCAATATCCTACCTCCACCTTCGATTCTTGTCGAGAAGCGCACCTTGCGCGGCGCCGAGATGGCGGTTGTGACCGTGCAGCCGTCGGACACGCCGCCGGTTCGATACAAAGGACGAATCTGGATACGGATCGGACCGCGGCGGGCGGTCGCAACGCCGCAGGAAGAGCGAATTCTCAACGAGAAACGCAGGTTTCGGGATATCCCCTTCGACGTACATCCTGTTGCGAGCTGTGACCTGTCGGCCCTGAACCGGGTGTTGTTCGAGCAGGAATATCTGCCCAACGCATTCGCCCCGGATTTTGTCGCTGCCAACGAACGGACCTATGAGCAGCGGCTTGCCGCCTGCCGGATGATTGCCTCGGCGGATGAACCGATCCCCACCATTTTGGGCTTGTTCGTTCTTGGCTTGTCGCCTCGTGATTGGATTTCCGGCGCCTACATCCAGTTTCTACGAATCAATGGCCGGAGTTTGAGCGATCGTATTATAGACGAAAAAGTGATCGACGGCGACCTCGGCCAGATGCTGCGGCGTATCGACGAAAAGATGGATGCACACAATTCCATTGATGTCGATGCCACTTCAGGCGATCGCGAAGTCAGAACCATGCCCTATCCCCGGGTCGCTCTCCAGCAGTTGATTCGCAACGCGGTTATGCATCGAACCTACGAAAACACGAACGCGCCGGTGCGGATCACCTGGTTCGATGACCGCATCGAAATCAATAGTCCTGGCGGACCGTTCGGCGTTGTAACCAGAGAGAACTTCGGCCGGCCCGGCATCACCGACTACCGCAATCCCAATCTGGCTGACGCCATGAAGGTCATGGGCTACGTACAGCGATTCGGCATCGGCATTCAGACAGCGCGGGCCGCGCTTCGCGCAAACGGCAATCCCGACCCGGAATTTCAAGTTGAGCCGATGACGGTTCTCGTCACGGTCGGGAGGCGACCATGAGCGTTCCGGTACTGACGTTTTTCAACAATAAAGGGGGCGTGGGCAAAACCTCCCTCGTCTACCATTTGGCGTGGATGTTTTCCGAACTCGGCTACACGATCGTGGCGGTTGACCTGGACGCTCAGGCCAACCTGACCGCAGCCTATATGGATGAGGATGAATTGGAACAATTATGGGAAGATCATGGCGATCCATCCACGATCTATCGCGCCATCCAACCGCTTACCCAGATCGGGGACATCAGGGAGCCGGTCGTGCAAAAAGCCGCGCAGGGCCTTTACCTGATCCCCGGGGATGTGGCCCTCGCATCTTTCGAAGACACACTGTCCGAGGCTTGGCCCGCCTGCATGGCCGACGGCAACCTTTATCGGCCGTTTCGCATCCTCACCGCCTTCTGGCAAGTCGCCCAGATGGCGGCCAAGAAAGTGGGCGCTGACCTCATCCTGGTGGACGTGGAATCCAATCTCGGCGCCATCAATCGCTCGGCCCTGATCGCCTCCGATTTTGTCGCCATTCCCCTTGGGGCTGATCTGTTTTCTTTGCAGGGTCTAAAGAACCTGGGGCCGACGCTTCGGTCATGGAGGAGTCTTTGGAAAAAAAGAATGGACAGCCGGTACAGGCCCGAATTTGACCTTCCAACAGGTAAGATGCATCCCATCGGATACATGGTGCAACAACATAGCGTCCTATTGAGCCGGCCGATAAAAGCCCATGACAAATGGGTGAACCGCATACCGGGTGTGTACCACGAATACGTGCTGCAGGATTCCACTTCGGCTGCCAAACCCATGGAGGATCCGGAATGTCTTGCTACGTTGAAACATTTTCGCAGCCTGATTTCCATGGGACAAGAGGCACGAAAGCCCATTTTCCATCTCAAATCAGCAGACGGTGCCATCGGCAGTCATGCACAAGCGGTTCAGGAGGCGTACAAGAACTTTCAACATCTCGCGAAAAAGATGCTTGAACGAATAAAAGCCCTTTGACTCCGGGAAGTTCCGATCATGACGAATGACGGCAGCATCTCGGGGAGTGGAATAAGCTAATGGAGCGCCGTGAATTAACAGAGCTGCATTATATCACCCCCATAGCCAATGTGCTTTCAATCCTCAATATGGGTATTCTGTCTCATAATCGTGCCAAGCGTGTGCGCCATGAGTCGGTGGCTATGAAAGAGATTCAAGATCGAAGAGCAAGGGTTACCGTACCGGCCGGGAAAACGCTACACGACTATGTGAATCTCTATATTTACGCGCGAAACCCTATGATGTACAAACGCCGGACGGAGTTCAGGGAGCTTTGTGTTCTAAGAGTCAGTCCCGATGTGATAGATCTTCCTGGCGTGGTGATTACCGACGGTAACGCTTGCGGTGAATATGTGCGGTTTTCGGCAGCGCCGAAGGGGCTGGCGATTGTGGATCGGAATTGGACGTTTGCGGATGATTGGCGGGACCCTGATCCAATTCAGTATTACCGAAAGAAGACCGCCAAGTGCGCCGAAGTGCTTGTGCCGGACAAAGTGGCACCGCATTTCATCACAGGGGCTTTTGTCGCATGTCGGGAAGCCCGGACGACATTGGAAGGTCCGGCCAAAGGTATTGCCATAGAGATCGAAGGACATCTTTTTTTCAGGTAGGGAGAGTGACATGGTCAAGGTAATTATGGGAGATATGTTTGAAACCAAGGCGCAAACCCTGGTCAACACGGTCAACTGCGTCGGAGTCATGGGCAAAGGCGTGGCTCTGGAATTTAAAAAGCGCTTTCCGGATATGTTTGAAGATTACCTCCGCCGGTGCGAGGGGAAGCATGTGCGCCTTGGCCGGCCATACCTGTTCAAACAGATGTTTCCGCCGTGGATTCTCAACTTTCCGACCAAAGATCACTGGCGATCGGTCTCGAAGCTCAGTGATATCATTGAAGGGTTGCGCTATCTTCGGAAGCATTACAAGGAATGGGGCATTACCTCACTTGCGGTGCCTCCGCTGGGCTGCGGGCATGGACAGCTCGAATGGCGAGTAGTCGGACCGACTCTGTACAGGCATCTCAAGAGCCTGGATATTCCGGTTGACCTGTACGCACCGTTTGGTACGCCCCATGAGGAACTCCAACCTTCATTTTTGGAAAAATCGGAGGAACCAGTGACCCGAAAGCCGGCACCCTACAAAATCGACCCCGCATGGGTGGCCGTTGTAGAAGTGTTGAAGCGCATCGAGGAGGAACCGTTTCATTGGCCTGTCGGACGGACGACATTTCAGAAGATCGCCTATTTTGCAAGCGAGTGCGGTATCCCCACCGGTTTGAAATACCAGCGGGGAAGCTACGGCCCTTATGCCCCTGCCCTCAAGGAGCGCATCACCGCCCTGGTTAACAACGGTCTTGTGCGCGAAGAGCAACTGGGGCGGATGTTCGCTATTCGTATCGGCCAAACTTTCCCTGACGCGCGAAGGGCTTATGAGCGGCAAATCAGAAAGTGGGAGCCAATCATCGACAAAATCGCCGATCTTTTCATGCGAATGAACACTCAGCAGGCCGAAGTCGCCGCTACTGTCCATTTTGCCGCTCGGGAGGCAAAGGCCCGTCCTGACGAGAAGCCCACTGAGAAAGATATTCTCGATACCGTCATGAAGTGGAAGCAGAAACGCAGACCGCCCCTTGAGGAAAAGGAGGTCGCTCTGACGGTGCGCAACCTGAACATGTTGAGCTGGATCGGCGCTGAGGTAAGCAGCGAGTTGCCCATCACTGAAGAAGACATGATTCAGCTATGAATCGTTCAGAGGAGCGCGAGCATGACCCATTCGGATAATTCGGATAAGGAACTTGAAGTTCTTTCGCCGGATAAAAGCCCTTGACTACGGGAAGGTCCGATCATGACGAACGACAACAAACTCACAGAAGAATTTCCACCGATGCAGTCCATCAACTCCTCGTCGTACCGTCACCCATAATCTTTTGAAAAATCATTCACATGCTGCAGATCAAATTGTGTACCGCCCCGCCTCCAAGCTCACCAAACCAGGGGGCAGCCTTTCCTGCATCGACATTAAATGGCTTCAAGACTTCGTATACATTGTACGGTTTATTCGCGGAACCTGGAGCTAAAGAGCGAGCGCCATACGGCGTTCCTTCAGGCGATAAAAATGAGCCTCCCTCATAACCGTATCGGTCTATTCTCGTACCTGACTTTAAGGTTTGCTTGACAGGAGCGCTGGCAAAACCTCTGTTAGGCGGCCAAGACGTTTGACTTCCGGCACGCGCACCTGCCCT
>SLPX01000193.1 GCA_007131745.1 Myxococcales bacterium | reverse complement strand
TTCCGGCGATGGCGGCCCATCCGACGGAGACGGAGGTCCCGGGGACGGAGACGGAGGTATTTGGGATGTCTTTCCCGTTGCAGACGCGGGGATAAACCGGTGTGGAAACTACAACCCGAACTGTCAGTTTTTCGACCTGGGAGATGACCCGTTTCCGATGCCGGATGATCCCGACCCAAACGTGGATGCGGACGGGGTTGGATTGGACCCCAACGGTGACATCATCTTGGACCGAACAAGCGTCAATTTCAATTACATGTGGATCGCCAACACCAATGACCTCGGCATCGGAACGGTGTCCAAGATCGATACCGAATCAGTCGCTGAAGTAGCTCGGTACTACTCGGTCACATGTTTCGGAAATCCCTCCTACCTGGACGGGCACTGTGAGTCGGTTGAAAATCCGGGGGTTTCTTTGAACATCCAAACAACGGCCAACGCCCCCTCCCGCACGGCCGTGGATTACAATTTCGACGTCTGGGTTGCAAACAGGGCTTTCGGGGGCCAGGCGTCGGTCACGAAGATAGCAAACTCCATGGAAGATTGCGTGGACCGGGACGGAGACGGTGTGATAACCACGTCGTGGGATGCAAACGGAGACGGAGTGATAGATGTGAACGACCCGATCGAATTTCCGGGTTGGGATGATGAATGTGTACTGATGACCGTTAACTTCGCATCATCAAACGAACTGGGACGATCGGTTTGCCTGGACGCGGGGGATGTTTACGGCAGCGGCGCGGGCAACGCGTGGGTCGGCACCAACGCCCGGGGTGGGAACAACAGGTTTTACCAGGTCAACGGAGACACCGGCCAGATAACTCAGACAGTGGATCTGCCGGCCGGGCATGAACCGTATGGTTGCACCGTGGACAGCCAAGGGGTGTTGTGGACTGTTTCGCAGGCGGGAAACCACCAGGGGCGCTTGATCTATTTTTCTACCGTTGATGCCCAGAATTTCATGGGACAAATGCTGCAACCCGGTTTCGGCGGAGACCAGTTTTACGGCATTGCAATGGATTCGGAGGATAACGTCTGGGCCGGAGGATGGGGATCCCAGGATGTGTACCGTTACCGCCCGGATCGGAGCGGCGGTTTCGCAACCCTTGGAAACGGAACATGGACCAGGGTGCAAACAAGTCAAACCGGGGCCACGGTCCACACCCGGGGGATAGCAGCGGACACGAGAGGTTATGTCTGGGTTTCATCCAACAACGGGTGCCTCATTCGGATCCCGCAGTCTATAGGAGACGGTCTACAGCCGCCTTCATCGGTCACGTGGTACGGACCTGGAGCAAACGGAGCGTGCACCCTGGGCGGCAACTTGATAGGCGCGGGCGTGGATTTTTCGGGAAACATCTGGGGCATAAGTTATGACGCGTCAACGGCCTCTCGCCTGGACGTGGATGTAAACGGAAACCCGACCGGCGTCTATCACCAGCTTCCTGTGGGAACAAACCCATATACGTACAGTGATTTCACCGGGTACGGGCTCAGGAATTTCACCCGTCCACGCGGCCACTATCGCTACATAGTGCCCGGTTGTGGACCCCAGTCGGATACGAACTGGCTCTTCGTTGAATGGAATTCCACCGAACCGGCTGGAACGCGGATAGAAATGCGCATCCGCACGGGCGACGATCCATCGTCTTTAGGTTCGTGGTATGGACCATGGCTCGTATCACAGGCCGACCTGAGCGACCCTCCTCCGAACGGGACCGAAGCATTGCTCCCGAATCCGGCGCCTTATGCACAGGTGGAATTTCAGCTCATCTCCGAAAACAAGGACAGCACGCCTATTTTACATGATTTCGGAGTGATCTGGGAATGCGCGGGAGCACCGGTTGAATAATAAACAATAAACAAAGGGGGATATTTTGCCCGGCAGAAAACAAAGCATTATGGGAAGCACGATCGGTGGCCGTTTTCAAGTAATCAAGCTTCTCGGATCGGGAGGCATCGGAGAAGTATACATGGCTGAACACAGGGAGCTTTGCAGCCCGTTCGCTGTGAAGGTCTTGAAAAGGGATCTCGCAGGAAATCCCGAGGTGGTAGCGAGATTCAGACGGGAAGCAATAGCCGCCGGCCGTATTCAACACAGGAACATCGTGTACCTGACCGACTTCGGACAGCTTGACGACGGCAGGCTCTACCTTGTCATGGAATACCTGGAAGGAACAAGCCTCCAAGAGCTTCTGGACGCACACGGCGCAATGGAGGTGGGACGTACATTGAAAATTTTCCTGCAGGTAGCCGACGGTTTGCGATACGCCCACGAAAACGGGGTGATTCACAGGGATCTGAAACCGGACAACATCATGCTGGTGACGACCCCCGGAGACAACAACCATGTCAAGCTCATAGATTTCGGACTTGCAAAACTACTTGGTGAATCCAGTTCAAAACTGACCGCGGACGGCGCGGTGTTCGGCACCCCTCACAACATGTCACCCGAACAGACACAGGGGCTTCCGATTGATCATCGAACCGACATATACTCCTTTGGTACGGTTCTCTATGAATGCCTAACCGGAAAACCTCCATTCGATGTGAACAACATTTACATGCTGTTGGAAGCGCACAAAAACAAGCGCGTAGAACCCCCTTCCGCCAGAACGGACAATGAAGAGATTTTTCCCGAACTCGAGGCCGTGGTAATGCAGTGTTTGGAAAAAAAACCTCAAAAACGATATCAGAGCTTTGATGCTGTTCTGTCGGATCTCCGGCTTTGCGAAAAGATATACGCAAAGAACTTTTCCCGTGTCGGCATCCTCGATCTGGGCGGACCGGAAGATGACTGGACCGAATCACATACATTTTCCCGACTGTCGGGGTTGGAACCCGGCACGCCCGTCTTTCGAAAACCCGATTCCATGTTACCCGAACCTTTTACAGATTCGCTCCATTCCGAAGAAGAACGCAGGAAGACCGTGCAGCGGTTCGTTGAAACGCGGGGAACCGATGGCGTTGAAGGAATCCAAGCCGGTTCCGCTCTTGAATCGCCCCCGGCTCGAAGTAAAAGAAAACCCCAACGTGACTCGGTTCTTGTTCCCGGAAAGGCATGGCGCGGAAGGTCCAAGGACATGTCCATCTGGGAAGCCGACACAATATGGGGAGACCACGCCGGAGGATCGACCGATGATTTCGAAAGCCAACCCACCCGCATGGACGCGGGACCGGAAGATGAATCCACTCCTCTTTCAGCCGAAACCTCCTCTCAGGCGCCGTTAAAATACGCCATGGGCAAAATCGGTTTTTCGCCCAGGGAACCATCGGAATGGTGGCATGACGAATACACCCTGCGAATGCTGCAAGATATCGGGAACCAACTCAGGGAAATGCGCCTTGCGCCTCCGGAACTCATCCACGTGCTGATCGGAATCTTCGATGAAGAGGAGCGACTCCTGGCGTCCGGCACGCAAAAATCTCTTGAAGAAGACCGTTTCCGTGAGATGGAAGACTCTTACAGGGAGAGGCTTGGAAGGTTGAGAAGAGCCGTCATAGAACTCAACCTCGAAAAGGCTTTTATCATGGACCAGTATGCCGACGACCCTGGTCTTGAAAAAAACATCGACGAAATCTCATCCCGGGTGCAAGCCCTGGAGCGGCGGCAACATGAACTGCAAATCGAAGAAAAAAAACAATTAGCCGCTTGGAAAAACGAGTTGGCCGTTTTGAACAAGGAAGTGGAAGCTCTCCAGGGCAATCTCGTGATTCTTTACCATCGGTTGTGGGAACTCGTGGAAAACGCCCGGTGCAATGTACAAAATGCAGACCTCTTGAGCCAATACGCAATCCTGGACAAGTTTCTGCGCAACAAAAACTGATCCGGTGTTTTCCTCTGTTTTGCGGTCACAAAACGGCTTTCATGGAGTCGGCTTCGTACACGCGGGCAAGAAGCAGCCTGACCCTGTGTTGCAGGTAAGGAACAAATCGTTTGGGCGTGTATTCCCAGTATTGCTGGGCCCACCAATGAATGGAAAAAGGCATTCGGGTGGAATCGGCCACGGTGACAACCATGGGCATTCGACCGTTATCCCGCAAAAACCTCAAAATTTCTTCCAGTTCATCCAATCGTTTCTCCATGCTCACCCGGTGGTCCCTCCACGTTTCCTCCCGCTTTTTCACCGCCTCGGCAGAAAGATACTTTCTCCGGTCTGAATAAGACGCCGGCACAACCCCGGGCGCAAGATCCTTTGTAAGGTCTACGCTGGCAAAGTAGTCCAGGTCGATGTCCAGTATGAACCGGCCCCTGGGCACGGCTTTTAAAAGCCGTTTTTTCATTTCTTCTTGACGCGCGGTTTCTTCGGGCCAGGGATTCGTGGTCAAAACGCTCAGGAGCAACTTCCGGACATGAGAGAACTCACCCAGATCCTCGGCTGAATCATCCAGGATTTTCCATGTGCTGTCTGGAGGAATCTCCGGGTCATCCACCGGATCCGCGGATCTGTCGTAAAACAGTTCCCACTTGTTCGATATCGTCTCCTTCCCCGGAGCAGGGGAAACATGTTTTCCGTAGAAAAAAACCCTGGAAACAAAATCCGTGAGATTGTACCAGGACGGCTTAGCCCAAACCAGGCGCTTGATTCCCAAGACTAAAACGGCCGCACTGATCGGAACAGCGGGATCTCTCAAATATTTACCGAGCGCTTCCCGGGAATTATCGACATCTTCGCCTTTCAATATGTTCTTTCCCAGCTTCAGGATCTTATCAGGATCTGCAACCGCCCGGGTATCGGCATGAGAATCAAAATGAAGCAGTGTCTTAACCGGCTGTTTTCGTGACGCCTCTATCCAGTATGCGGCAGCCATGTGATGGCCGTTTACTGAATAGACCGGGATCTTGCTCTCCTTTGCCGATGAATTTCTGACAGCGTTCAGACGGGATGTGTAGAAATACAGCGTTTCCCATATCGCAGCGTCTCCATCCCACCTGTTTCTGGCAACCAGTTTCTCGACTATTTCATCGTGCAAATTCGTCATCAAGACGGGCAAATCCGGGTCCGCGGATTCCTGGTTTTCGTACACCACCAGCAAGCATTCGAGTTTCCTCATAGCTTCCCGTAAGGATTCCAGGTCGTCGCAAACATCTTTTTTCCGCGGCCTGCAGATCGAAACATGCGAAACGCCGGGCGAACCCGCCCGGCAATGAGTCCTGGAACGGGCTCCGCCCTTGCAACCCGAACAAAAAAAAGTGGTCCAACAAACAGCAAACACGGCAAACCACAAAAAGGCCGAAACCCCCGCCATCGACCTTTTTACAAAAAGCTTCTCCATCACTTCTCCCGTGGATCGGTTCAGCCCTCATCCCTAATCATCAATCATTGTGTCCATATGCTCTTTCGCTGCCTCCACCACCTTGCCGAAAGAAACCTGTCCGGTGACCAACATCAAAACCCCCATGCCGACATACCATGTCACCTGGAGCATGTGCACGGCAACCACATACGCCATGCCGTCAGCTCTCACCACCGCGGTCGGAAGGTATAAGAGCAGGCCGAGCCTGGCAAATTCATGAAAATTGCCCACAAGGCCCGGAGCGGTAGGCAAAGTAATGCCTATTACTACCAGCCCGCAAACAGCATACCCGCCCGTGATGTCCAAACCCAGGTGGAACGCTCTGGAGAGAATCCAGAAACCCAACCCGTTAAATCCCCAGTAAACCATGGATGCAATGACGAACTTGATTAGCAGGAGAGGACTTTTCAAGGCCAAGAACCCCTGTATCACCCCTTCGAGACCGTAAGCAACCTTGTTTCTCAACCACTCGGCTTTGCCTCCGAAACGTCCGGCCAGAAAATCCAACAAACTCAATTTCATGAACACGGAAACCGACCATGCTGGGTTCAAAACGGCCGCTGCCAAAAACAACATCGAACCCCCGAATACACCCAGAGCGGTCCATCCCAAGGGCATCATCCAACTCGTCCCCTGCCCCCGTGAGTCCAGGATAAAAAACACCGTGAAAAGAAAAATCGATACTATCAATCCATCGACCACTCTTTCAACCGCTATGGTTCCCAGCGCCGCGCTCATTCTGAGCCTGCCGCGATCGTCTGATTCACGGTTTCCATCGGTAGCATCATCGTCGCAGCGAGAATCCTTTTTCCTCGGATCCGCAATCAGGTATGGACGAACAACTTCCCCCAACCTCAGGGGCAAGGCCAATATGGCGGTGAATCCCACCCATGAAACGCTTATTATCCGCCAGTTTGAAGGCATCTCGGGAGCAACGGGTTGCAGAAGGTACTTCCATCGCCAAGCGCGCACCACGTGCACCCCAACCAATGTTCCGAAATAGGGTATGAGCCAACGGTAATCAGCGCCCCTGAGAGACTTCACCAGGCCTTCCCAGTCCAAATCCCGGAATGCCAGGTAAGCAAAAAGTCCTCCCACCGAAAGAGACAGAAACGCCCTGAACAAAATCTTCTTCAAAGCGCTCCTCCGGAGGGCCGGTGCGCGGAAAACCGGTTTCCCGCGGTTTTCCCGGGGTTTTGCCATTCAGGGGAAACCATTGGATTGTCCTGTCAAATAGTGACCACCTCGGCCGATGCGCCGGCCCTGTATGACGCCGTCGCGTTCCGGGTGTCTACAACAGCCGGAACTTCGTTTAACACCCTTTTATAATCTACCTCGTCATGATCGGTCACGATAACCGCACAGTCATAAGACGAAAGATCATCCGGCGCAACCGACCGCATCTCACCGCCATGCAGAGTTTTCAAGCTTTCTACGAACGGATCGTGGAAAAACACATCCGCGCCCTTTCCGCTGAGAGCGTTGATTATATCCAACGCCGGAGATTCCCTGACATCATCTATGTTTTTCTTGTAAGCCACTCCCAACACCAGAATGCGGGATCCGTTTACCGCCTTTTTTCGTCCGTTCAACACATCCACGACCCTTTCAACAACCACCAGCGGCATGTGGGAATTCACCTCTCCTGCAAGCTCTATGAACCGGGCGTTGTACTCCAAGGTCTTGAGCTTCCAACTCAGGTAATGGGGATCAACCGGAATGCAGTGTCCTCCAAGACCGGGACCCGGATAAAACGGCATGAATCCGAATGGTTTGGTGGCCGCGGCTTCAATAACCTCCCATGTATCCAAACCCAGTTTGTGGCACATGATGGCGACTTCATTTACCATTCCTATGTTTACCGCTCGAAAAGTATTTTCCAGGAGTTTCACCATCTCAGCGGCATCCGTCGAGGAAACCGGGACAAGCCTATCGATAAACGCAGAGTACAATGCTTTCACCCGCATCAGGCACTCCTCGGTCACCCCGCCGATTACTTTGGGCGTGTTGCGGGTGCCGAAACTCTGATTGCCCGGATCCACCCTTTCAGGAGAAAACCCCAGGAAAAAATCCTTGCCCGCTTTGCGGTCTGAACCTTCCAAATGCGGCTGAAGCATTTCCCTCGTAAAGCCGGGGTAGGTGGTGGATTCCAGGACTACGAGTTGCTCTTTTCCAAGGTGCGCGGCTACTTCCCCGGCTGCATCCATTATGAACGATACATCGGGATCCTTTGTCTTTCGCAAAGGAGTCGGGACGCAGATGATTACGGCATCCACTTCACTCAACACACCGGTCTCCGTGGTCGCATCGAAAAGACCTTTTTTCAAAAAATCCTGCAATTCCGAGCTCGAAACATCCTTGATGTAGGAAATTCCTTCCAGGAGGCTTTGGACCCTTTCGGGTTTCTTGTCCAGCGCCACAACATGCATGCCGGCCCTGCATATTTCAACGGCAAGGGGCAGTCCCACGTACCCGGCCCCCACCACGGCCACCCGCGCTTCTTTCCGTTCGACTTTTCCGAAAAAATCCATCTTATCAACCTCTCCTGTCACCCATTGAAGGGGAATTTTTTTGTCTCAATGCTAATCAGCGAATCATTCAGGCATTTCTCCGGCCAGGACCCGCATCGGGTTCGTCTTGAGAAGAAGGTCAATACGATCCGCGGAAACCCGGCGACTCAACCACCGAAATCCTTTTGCCAAATCCTTCAGCCAGATCTCCCCGTGAATATCCGAGCACAGAACCTGTGCGATCCCTTCCGTTACCGCCTTTCTGGCTATTCCAGCGGCTCTACGTCCGGCGGATCCTCCAAGAGATTCCAAATTGCATGTTATCACTGCAAATTCAGCGATGCTCCGCGCCCGTTCCAGGAGGTCCGGTGTCCCCTGATAGCGTTCTATGTGCGCTATCACAGGCAGGTATCCGGATCTCCTCAAATCAAAAAGTCGGCGATCCAGCTCGGCCGGAAGGAACCATCCCGGCATTTCCAAAAGAAAACTTTTTGTTCCTTCGTAAGTCGGAATACTCCCTTGCTGCACCCGTTCAAAAAACAGATCATCCCAACAATTTTCAGCTCCGATACGAACTTTCATTGCGGATCCATGCTCATTCAACCCCGCCCGAAGCTCTGCTGCAGCAACCTGAATTTGATCAGGATGAGGAGCATAGAGATCCGATCTCTGGTGAGGGGTGGCGCAGATCTCCACATAACCCATTTCAGACATGCCCGCGATAACGGCGAGCACTTCTTCCAGGGTACCGGGGCCGTCATCTACTCCGTGAAGAACATGAGCATGTAAATCTATAAACCCTTTCGGATCCATTGCGGGATGCATCATGGAGGATCCTGCCGATGATGGCAAGGGATATCGAAACTACTTATGTCTTCTCAATCCACAATTTTTTTTGTAAAAACTCAAAGAAAACCCAACAAGATTCTGCAAATACTGTCAAACAGTGGCAAGGTTGAAAAAAATACCGTTAACCTCTTGAAACATCTTCTTATTGAATGTAAAAGCTACTAGCAGAAAAAAATGTCATAGCATTGCAGCTAAGGAACTTGAAGCGAAAGAAACAAAAGGATATAATATAGAATTCGTGGATCCAAGCGAAGCAAACAGGGCCGCAGGCCCAATCGAAAGGTTCTATCATGGCTGAAAAAGAGAACTCAGTACTCTTCTCACTCAAAGAACTCCGTCGCATAGAAGATGACAGGCTCAAAACGGAAGAAGAAGAAAAACAAGCGCGCGAAGAAGCGGAGCTCCGTGCACGAGAGGAAGCCGAACGTCGTCGCAAAGAAGAAGAAGAACGGAAGATATTTGAAGAAGAAGAACGAAAACGCCAGGAAGCTCTTCAGCGCGAGCAAGCCGAACGCGAAGCCCAAGTCAAGTTGAAAGAAGCCGAGATGCGGGCGCGCATGGAAAAAGAGGCCGCTCTCGAACAAGAACGGATCCGGGCCGAAGCCGAGGCAAAAGCCACCAGCGGCACAAGAATTCCAAAAGCCGCTATTATCGGCGGAATCGTGGTTCTGCTGGGCGCGGCCGGAGGGTTGGGCTATTACCTGTACCAGCAAAGCGAGGAACAGAAGCGAAGGGATGCAGTAGCTGCCCAACAGGCACGCGAAGCCCAAGAACGGCAGGAGCAACTTGAAAAAGATCTTGCGGAGTTGAAAAGAGTCAACGAAGAAAAAGACAGGCTCGTCCAGCAACTCACCCAGGCAACAGAGGCGGAAAAGGCTGCTCTCGAAGCGCAGCTTGCCAAGCTCGAAAAGAGAAGTCAGGCGCTGGAAAGCTCGACCGAGGGAGGAACCTCAGGTCGCAGGCGCAGGAGAGCTTCTGCATCGTCCGGGGATTCTGCAACGGAAAAGAAAAAGAAGCCCAGTGCACCGACCAGTGTCCAGACATCGGTCAACCCGCTGGATGGACTCTGAGGTTTTCCCTGCCCTGCTTCTGTCAGCCTACTTCCTCTGCGGCAATACCAACATAAAATCAGACAGTTAAGAGCACCAATGACCCCTCCCTTGCATTCAAGCAAAGGGAAAGCTATACTCAATTTCGGCAGAAAATTTACAGCCATTCCAGCCAAGGTCGCCTGAAAACCAGCAAGGACTTGTCACAGGTAACACCCATCGGGCTTGTGCTTGCATGAACAGACAGTAGAAGTTTTCCTTTATGAGCGCGGAAACAAAAAATATTTCACCGGATCAATCCAGAGAAAACAATTCCCAGAACCCGGAAGGCTCTTTCCTGAAAAAAAACGGTCTCTTTATCCTTTCACTCGTTATGTCCATCGCCATAGCGATCTGGGGTGTTTTGTCTCCGGGTGAACTTGGGCAGGCCGCCAATAGGTTGATCTCTTCCGTGCTGCATTCGTTGGATTGGTTTTTCCTTCTTTCGGCAACCACATTCGTACTGGCTTGCATTTGGCTCGCCTTAGGACCATACGGAAAAATAAAGCTCGGAAAGGATAATGACAAACCGGAGTTCTCTATTTCCTCCTGGTTGGCGATGTTGTTTGCAGCAGGCATGGGCGTGGGCCTTCTTTTCTGGGGGGTTTCCGAACCGGTAATGCACTTTATCGAGCCGACAGGAGTACAAAGCGGTTCACCGGCGGCCGCGCGCCAGGCAATGGTAATCACTTGTTTTCATTGGGGTGTTCATGCCTGGGCCATTTATGCAATCACCGGCTTGGTTCTGGCCTACTTCGGATTCAGAAAAGGAGCAAAATACCTGCCGGGGGAACCGATAAGAAGGGTTTTTCAAGGCTCATGGGTGTCACCCGTCGCGATGACAGCCGACATTGTAGGCGTAGCCGCCGTTTCCCTGGGAATCGCGGGTTCCATCGGGATGGGGCTGATGCAAATCACCTCGGGGGTTCAAATTGTTTCGGGAATTCCAGGAGATACACTTTGGCTCCCGGTTGTGATTCTGGCTTGCCTCGTGGTTGCCTACATGACATCGGCCACAACCGGCCTGTCAAAAGGAATCCGAATATTGAGCAATATCAACATGTGGCTGGCCGTAACCTTGATGCTGTTCGTATTGCTGGCCGGACCCACCACATCTCTGCTGGGAGGATTTTTGACATCAGTGGGCGATTATTCCACTTCCCTTGTCGGGATGTCGTTCAGAATGTACCCATACCAGAATCTTCGAGAATGGACTCACCGATGGACACTCACCTTTTTCATATTCTGGATGGCATGGGCGCCTTTCGTTGGGGTGTTCATCGCACGCATTAGTCGAGGCCGAACAATCCGCGAATTCGTTCTCGGTGTTTTACTGGTACCCACGCTTTTTTCGATTCTGTGGTTTTCCATTTTCGGAGGCTCTGCCATTCATGAAGAAATGAGCGGAGTAGGAGCGCTCTCAACCCTTGTGAAAGAAGATATGACCGCGGCTCTTTTTACCCTGTTCGAAGGATTTCCGCTCTCCGGCCTTTTGAGCATCACAGCCATTTCGTTGATATTCGTCTTCCTGGTGACAAGCGCGGACAGCGCCACCTTTGTTCTGTCGATGTTGACTTCCCAGGGAAACCCGGACCCGCCGCTCAAAAAGAAAATCACCTGGGGCATCGTGCTCGGCGGACTGGGCGCGGCTCTCATGTTTACAGGATCCGTGGAAGCATTGCAGGCGGTTGTCATCACCGGAGCTGTTCCCTTTGTCTTCGTCATGTTGCTGCAACTCGCCGCTCTTCTGAGGGCATTAAAAGAAGATCTTCGAAAGCAGCGCAAAAAGGTCGCCGGGGCAACGCGATCCAACCAAAAGGAAAACAAGAAGAACAAAAAGATTTCAGGCAAAAAGACTGGTGAAACCACCACGGATCGCGACTCAACAGGAATGAAAAAACCCGGCTTGACCCTAAAAAGAGGCCACGAAGACGAGGACGACACCGAGGACCACAACGAGGACGGCGACGAGGACTACGATGATGACGGCAACGATGACGACAATGATCTAGCAGATCCCGATGAAATCGAAGAAATCATCCGCGGTGGCGAGTTGAAACGAGATAAAACACGGGGCAAGACAAAAAATGATTAGATCGAATAAAACAGCCCTAACTCTTACATGTTTTTGCTTGGTCGGTTTGGTCGGCTTTCTTGCCACCACGGGATGTCGCGATCCACAGGATCCGGCAATCCGCATCGGTGTAAAAAACTTTGATGAACAAAAGATCGTAGGATCCATTGCAGCGCAACTTTTGAAAGGCCATGGATACGCGGTTGAAGAATTGATAAACTGCAATGACACTTATGAGTGCCACAGAGCTATAAGGAATGGAGAAATCGACCTGATGCTTGAATACACGGGAACCGGCCTCGTGTTCATGGGCCAATCCATCGAGCACGACTCCGATTCACTCACAAGAGTGAGAACGATTTTCCGGGAAATCGGGTTGAAATGGCTTGGGCCCCTGGGCTTTGATAATGGTTACAGGGTGTTGGTCCGCACGGATCGCGCGGCCGCGGAAAACCTCCAATCCATAGCAGACCTGGCAAAAACAGAATCCTCCCTGCGAATCGGCTGCCCGTCCGAATACCTGCGGCGACCTGTCGACGGGCTGCACTCCCTTTTGAGAACATATGGAATCAAGCACAAGATGACATCCAACCCTGTCTTGGTTGACGACCCGGAAAAAAGATACCAGGCCCTTCTGTCGGGCAAGGTGGATGTTGTTGTGGGTTATGCCACGGATGGTTCCGTTCGCGACCCCAGGCTGAAAGTTCTGGATGATTCAAAAGGTTTTTTTCCAAGATATGAAGCCGCTTTCATGATTCGCATGGATACATTGGAAAGAACACCTTCCATCAAAGCGGTGCTTGATAAGCTTGAATCCTTGATTACCACTGAACAAATGACGGCTCTCAATTACGAGGTTCAGGTCAGAGGTGTTAGTCCACAACTTGCAGCAGAAAGCTTCCTTAAAAACAAAAACCTCCCCGCTCGAAGAAAAAGAATTTCTCACAAAAGCCCTAAACTTAACATTGTTGTGCATACCAAAGACGATCTTTCCGGTCCGTCTAAATCAGCCATTCATGCAGTCCGGCAGGCTTTTCCTGAACGAACCTTGCAAATAAGCCGTTCTCTTAAACCTGCGAAAGATCTGGCCGATGGCAAAGCGCGCCTCGCGGTGCTGGGAGCTGAACGGTTTTTCATGGACAGGAAAGGACGACCTGTATCTTCAAGGGATGATAGAATCGAGGCGGTTGCAGTTCTTGAGACACGCGCTGTCCATCTTCTCCGCAGGCAAAAAGATTCCCGCGATCCTTCCACCGGCCGCATAGGAACAACGCAAAAAGGAAGCGGGGGCGCGGTAATCGCTGAGGCCATCCTTCAATCGTTGGGCAAAAAGCCCGCGGTTTTCGACTTAAAGAACAAGCTTTTTCGACTTCTCGATCAAAAAGAGCTGGATGGTGTCTTGTTCTCCGCTCAGGTCGGCGATCCGGAGATTATCCGGGCGATGAAAAAATATGACTTCAAGATCGTTTCTTTGGATGGTTGGATAACCCCTCAAAACCGCGCTGTTCTCACCTACCTCAGGCACATCAGAATTCCGGCTTTCAGTTACGATTCGCAACATTTTCCGGTGGATACTTATTCATCCCAAGTGGTTTTGGCCGCTCCGAGCCGAAACCTGGGTTTTTCAAGAGCGGGCGGCGCTCAGGCCGCGGCGCTCCCGTTACACGGCCTGCCGCTGCCTCGAGAAAAGATGCAAAAGATATTGGAAGCAACGAACAATCCGGAACCTCCTGATTCGGTTTTGCCTTCGGCCTGGATCTTGGTGCATGAGGATGAAGGCGCTGTAACAATGGATTCTTCTGTAGCATCCAAGATCTTAAACATTTTCGTTGTGATCTTTTTGATCTGGATTGTGAGGCTGATAGCGGCCAAAGAACCCACCGCTTCCTCTTAAATATTAGGCAGAATGATCGGGCGAGGTTGTTTGTTTACGGCAGCGGACAAATCGCCGAGCGCCTTGTTAGAACCTCCCTTGCGGGAGTTTCATCTGCGGCTCGTCCGAGTTGCTTCATCCTTCACCCGTTCCTGCCACCCCTGCACCCGGAAGCGCAACTCAGATGTCGGCTTATTGTCCATCTGCCTTTTTTGCACCTCGCCCTATGTACAACAAATGATCGTAGGTGTTGTGCCGAGGCCGAAAGTTGAAGCAGGTCTCCGGAAAAAGCCGTGCGTTAGAATCCAGCGGGCCGGGCGCATAGTCGACCGGCCCTTCATCATGTCGCCTCCCACCAGAATGCAAACGGCGACGTCCGGCGGTTTCGGAGCCTGCGAAAACATGGCCTCGCCAGATCAGGCATTGTCCGGCTCGTTCTATTGACAGCTAGTGATCGGGCGAGGTTGTTTGTTTACGGCAGCGGACAAATCGCCGAGCGCCTTGTTCCAACCTCAATGGCGGGAGTTTCAGTCTTTGGGCGGTTTTCTGACCACGTAGGTATAACTTGTGTCCCGGCGCTGTCCGAAGCTTTCCACGTAGATGAGTCCGGACTTGGCGCCGCGGGGAATGAACACACGGACGCTTTCCGGGCTTGTGTAGGACATTTTAAGCCTGGTTTCACCCAGGTAAAAAATCGTGTCTTTGGTAAAATTCCGCCCTTTGACCGAAATCCAGGTTTCCCACGGACCGCGATCGGGTTTTACTCCTGTGACATGCGCCAAGGGCGGTGAAAGCACGAAGAATCGCGAAGATCGTGACATGCGTCCGTGGCATTCCACGGCCAAAGCGCCGGTCTGCGCCCCCTCGGGCACGGTTACCTCCAAGGTGTTGTCGCCTATACGTCGTTCCACCTCTGCCGTCACATTTCCACCTGTAAACACCACCCTTGGATTCATGCAGAAATGTCTGCCGTGCAAAGTCACGGTGTCACCATACCATCCCGAACGCGGAGCGAATTTTTTTACAACAGGAGTCAAAAAGACAACCTCGAACTCCTGGTCCGATACCCTTCTTCTCCCTGCACTCAATATCTCCATCCTCCCGGATTCGGCCTTTTCAGGGATCTGAACACTGACCTCGTTGCTCGAGATGAATTTGCTTTGCAACCGTTGCCTTCCAAGAAAAAAGACATCGTCCTTGCTGAAACTCTCGCCGTCCACTGTAACCCAGGTTCCCCATGGTCCGGATGTCGGATTAATGGACACTATCCTGCCGAATGGCGGCTTGAGAGCAAGCGCGGGCCTCACCATTATCTTGTGATTGGGACAAACCACGACAAAATTTCCTGTTCTTGCCCCTCTTGGGATGCGGACTTTGACCTCGGTGTCATCGGCCTCAAGAATTTTGAGCTTTTCTTTTTGCAGGAAAACCTCGGGGTTCGGGCAAATGTTTCTGCCCCTGAGCGACACCGTGTCGCCGAACCATGCATGCCTTGGTGTAAAGGAAGCCACAATGGGTCTGGGCATGATAACATTAAAGACAAACTTCGTACGGGTGGAACGGCCGAAACTCTTGTGAATGATCGGCCCGGATTCCGCGCCCCGGGGGACTTCCAGCTCAACTTCAGACGGCCCTTTGAATTCCATGTCCAGGCGCGCATCCCCGAGATAAAAACCATCTTTTTCAGTCAGCCTTTTCCCTCGTACAACTATCCTGGTCCCCGGCGGCCCCTTAAGCGGCCGCACTGAAAAGATAGATGATCCGGGCGGCTCCAGCTTGAAAGCAGAGGGGGAATCGACCGACCACTTGAAGCATGTCACCCGTATATTTCCGCTCTTTACTTTCGAGGGTAGCTGAACCGTAACCATCCGGCTGCCTTTTCTGTTTACAACGGGAATTCTCCGGCCGCCTATTTCAACCGTCATATCGGGACAAAAGTTTTCTCCTGTAATCACCAACTCCTCGCCGTGCCATCCGCTTTCCGGACTAATCGATTCTATCACCGGCTCCCTGTAAACAATGATTACATCATTCGATGAAATCCTTTTTCCGAAGCTCTCATAAAACAATTTTCCTGTTTCAGCATCGGGGGCGATTTGTACTCTCACTATCCGGGGGGACACGAATTTTGTTTTCAAACGAGTCCTTCCGAGCCAAAACCTGTCTTTGGGCGTAAACCCCTCTCCTTTTATGCTGAGCCAGGTTCCAGGAGGTCCTGACCCGGGTTCAACCGTTTTCAACTGTGCAAAAGTCGGGGCCACCCTGAAAACACCCGGAACTGTAAAAGTCATGGTGTAACACTCGATTTCAAAGCGTCCCGATTCCGCGTTTTCCGGCACGAGTACCCTGAGTTCCGTCCGCTTCGGATTTGTTTTTACCTCAGCTTCTTTGGAGGCCAGAGTCACTTTCGGATCTCTGCAAAAATTCTCACCCCTGATGATCACTTCGTCGCCGTACCATCCCGACTCCGGGCCGAATTCCGTAATGCGGGGCAATTCGGTCATTGAAAAAACAATCTTTGTCCGGTTTTTACGGCCTTTCCACTCATAAACAAGCGGTCCCGACTGCAAACCCTTATGAACAAAAAGCCTGATCTCCCCGCTTTCCACGAATTGCCGTCTGACGGGTTGACCCCCGATCCAGAATCTCATCTTGGAATCAAGATGCGCTCCCTTGAGCGTGATCCAAGTGTTGGGCAAGCTCTCGTCCGGAACCAGTTTCTCGACCACGGGCGGATTGATCACCACAAAACGGTCGGGCGCTGTCAATTTGCGACCGTACTGACTTACTGTAAACCATCCGCTACCCGAGTTTTCCGGGACCCTCACCCGGATGAAGTTCCGGCCCATTGCAATCGGCTTAAGCGGTTTTTCTTCATAATGAACCTCCAGCCCCTTTACAAACCCTGTCCCTTCTATTGTCACAACTGTACCCCATGGACCTTCGGCGGGCTTGATACCGCGCAATGTCCAGACCTTGTCACCCCTCCCTTCGCCCACTCGGGGCAGCCCCATGCAAAAAAAGAAAAGAGCGGCCGGTAAAAGCATCCGCAAAGATTTCAATGTGCCCCCGCCGCCACGGCCACCGATCATTCTGCGTGTATCGAGGGAATTGAACTGACTTGCTCCACTTCGTAGATTCGTTTTTCTTCTCATGACCGGTTCTTTCCTTATGGGGACGACCGGGATTGCTACAAAACCGTCCCGGTGGATTCGACGCAAACAATTGACCAGGTTTGAAAATCACCATCACCTGGTATGTTTTTTCCTTTTCCTTCTCCTGCAAGTTTTACCCGCCCCTTGCTCGATTGTCCACATCCCGAAGTGCTCCTCTTTCAGCCCGTCGACATTTTTCCTCTAAAAAACCTTAAATAAACAGGCTCGCCCTGTTTACAGCGAATGAAATCGGGCGAGGTTGTTTTTATACGGCAGCGGACAAACCGCCGAACACGGTGTTGCCGAGGCCATGTTTTCGCAGGCTCCGGAAACGCCGGACGTCGCCGTTTGCATTCTGGTGGGAGGCGACATGATGAAGGGCCGGTCGACTATGCGCCCGGCCCGCTGGATTCTGAAGCAC
>SLPX01000099.1 GCA_007131745.1 Myxococcales bacterium | reverse complement strand
CTGTTCATGCATTTAAAAATGTTTCTCGGCTCACATGGAATGATTTTAGTGATGCTGCTTGTTTTGAGTTGCGGCCCAAGCAGCTCAAGCCCGGATGACGATGGGGGCGTAGAAAACGGCGACGCAATCGTCGATGCACAACCAGGCGCAGACACAGCGGTCGGACTGGATGTCCATGTGGGTGCGGTATGTGGAGACGGCATCGTTCAGGGTTCGGAAGAATGCGACGACGGTGCCCAAAACAGCGACACAAATCCGAACGCGTGCAGAACTGATTGTACATTGCCGAGATGCGGTGATGGAGTAATTGATCCGAGATACGGTGATGACTGTGAAGGCTCCGATTTGGCCGGGCAAACCTGCGACTCTCTCGGATTGGGGGAAGGAACGCTCGGTTGCAACGATGATTGCTCTTATGACTTTTTCGACTGCTCGGTCGACCCGACGATATTGACTTGGGTGGCTATTACGGGCGGATCTTTCGACATGGGGAGCCTAACCGGTGACGCGGATGAAACACCCGTTCGGTCAGTCACGGTGCCCGACTTCGAAATGACCATGACTCCAATCACTGTTTCCCAGTACGCCGAGTGCGTCACTGCGGGAGCATGCGATGAACCTGCTTCAGAATACGGAATTTGCAACTCGAACGAACCCGGTTACGAAGATCACCCGGTGAATTGCGTGGACTGGTTCCAGGCCGTTGCATACTGTTCATGGATTGGAGCGCGACTGCCGACCGAGGCGGAATGGGAATACGCAGCCAAATCGGGCGGACACGGAAACACTTATCCGTGGGGAAACGACCTTCCGAATTGCACATTCGCAGTCATGAAGGGCGCGACGCCCGGATGCGGAACCGATCGCACGATGTCGGTGTGCAGAAAAGCTCTCGGCAGAACCTCGCATGGGTTGTGCGACATGGCCGGAAACGTATGGGAATGGGTCCAAGACAAGTACTACATGAATTACAGCGGGGCGCCGACCGACGGAAGCGCGAGGGAGGATCTGGGAACCTCGGCCAGGGTTCTCCGCGGCGGAAGCTACTACAATGTCCGCTCCGAGCTTCGCACTTCCAACAGAAGCCATTACGAGCCATCTCTCGGAGCGTTTGACAACCAAGGGTTCCGGTGTGCGCGGTGAGAATCCGTTTATGAACCCGTGTCACGCTGTTTCTGCAAACCATTTTTCTTAAAGAAAAACCATCGTCCGTGTTTTTTTGTTCATTGTTGAAGGCTCATTTGGATGAACTCAATAGTGGATATTTTCATCAGCGTCCGGGATCAGTTCAATGATCATGTCATGTTCGGGCTGGGCCTTCTGCTGCTCGCAGGCTACGGCCTAGGCAAAGCCGCCGAGCGTTTCAAGTTGCCTGCGATAACAGGCTTCATACTGGCCGGCTTGGTTTTGGGGGATTCTGCAGCCGGTGTGGTTCAAAAAAACATCAGTCAGTACCTGAACCTTGTGAGTCAACTGGCGCTGGGGATTATCGCGGCCACCATAGGGTGTGAGTTCTCGATCGTAAAACTGAAAAGGCTGGGAAAAAAGATCTTCCTTATCACCGTTTTCCAGCTTCTGGCCACCTTCTTCCTGGTTTCATCCTGTCTGATTGCAACCGGTCTGGATATTTTCGCTTCACTGCTCCTAGGCGCCATCGCCACAGCGACCGCGCCGGCGGCCACGGTCGCCATAGTCCAGAGCCTGAGAGCAAGAGGCATATTCATCGACTATCTTTACGGTGCAGTCGCACTGGACGACGCCTTGTGCGTCATCCTGTTTTCTCTCATCTTTGCCGGTGTTGGAGCCGGAGCCGGCGGCTCGCAGAATGTATTCCGAATCGTGCTGCATGGACTTTATGAAATATCTATTTCTCTTGCGGTGGGTATGGCCGGAGGCTTTCTTGTCCATTTCCTGACATTCAGGCTGAAACTGAAAAACCAGATCCTGATTCTTGCGATAGCCGCTTTGTTTCTGGTGATTGCAGTAACCGACAAGCTCAATCTATCACCTCTCCTGGCAAACATGATGATGGGCGCCACTTTTATCAATCTTTCCCCGAAGAACCACAAGATCCTTGATTCCCTGCTTCCATTGACACCTCCCTTGTACGCAGCGTTCTTCGCCATAGCGGGTACAGAACTTGATTTGTCTTCGGTTACAAACATATCCTTGCTCTGCATGGGTTTGATCTACATTGTAATGCGGGCCGCCGGCAAGTACGCAGGGGTTTACGGCGGTGCGCGGCTTGCCGGAGCGCCGGTGGAAATCAAAAAATGGCTGGGCCTGTGCATGCTCCCGCAAGCCGGTGTGGCCATAGGACTTGTAATGTTCATTGAAACATCTGCGGCAGTGTCCGGCGGCGGCTGGATCGACAATGATATGATGAACTTGATCACGGGTGTTGTGCTTTTCGGAGTGTTTGTCAATGAACTAGCGGGCCCCCCGCTTTCCAAGTACGGTATCGTGAAGGGCGCTCTCGAACCAAAACTCGAACCTCATTGACCTGTGATAACGAAAGGCAGGATTTCGTCATGGATGTTTTTGATGTTCTGGAAACCGTCTGTGTGAGCGTAAATTTGGAATGCCGCACAAAAGACGATGTCTTGAAGGAACTTGTCCGCCTCCTGGGAAAATCTTCCAAGGTTTCGCCCGGGCAAAGGGAGACCTTCTACGAGAAACTGAAACAAAGGGAAGAAAAGGGCAGCACCGGGATCGGCGACGGAACGGCAGTCCCTCACAGCGCGGTACCGGGTTTGAAGGATTTCATCCTGGCTCTTGCTGTGAGCAAACGCGGAGTCCCATTTGATGCTGTTGACAAAAAGAAGGTTCATATCCTGGCAGCCATTGTGGGTCCGGAAGGCAAGCCGAAAGAGCACATAGAATTGCTTGCCAAGATTTCTCACGTTTTCCGCACACCCGAATCCAGACAAAGACTGCTGGAGGCACGCACAGCGACGGCTCTTTACGAAACATTCATGAGCCGTTGCCGAATGGGCTCGGACGCGGGCGGTGATCGAACGAAAAAACAAAAGGTCGTGATCCTGCTAATCCAGACACAGACGCTTTTCGACGACATAGTGGAAGTGCTTGCCGAAATGGGAGTGGCCGGAGCCTCGGTCATGGATTCAAAAGGCATGAGATCCACGTTTTCCCGCATGCCGCTGTTCGCCGATTTTTTGCATTTTTTTGGAAACCGCTCCGACAACGGCCATGCTCTCATTTTCACCCTCTACGAAAACAACATCAACGAAGTCCTCAAAGCGATCGAAGAAGTGACCGGAGACCTGGATACGCATACCGGAGCTATGATGATCGTACTGGAACCCTGGCTGATCAAGGGAAGTCTTGAACTGGCTTGAAGGAAAAAATCATGGGCCGAAAGATCCTACTCTTCCAAAGAGAACCCTATAAAAACGAAGGCGTTTTCGACGTTGTTTCCTGCAACCCTTCTGAAACACAAGCAAACCGGAAAGAGAATTGCACGGTTTTCGAGGTCATCCTGAACGATACGATTCTGTATCCGGGCGGAGGCGGCCAACCCGCGGACCGGGGCAGTATAAACGGACTGCCGTTGCTGGATATCCGCCGCAGAAAGAACGGAGAAGTGGTGCATTTTCTCCCCGATCCCGTTTGGGGCAAAGTAAAGGTCGAAATCGACTGGCCGCTGCGCTTCGACCACATGCAACAGCACACGGCTCAACACGTTTTGACAGCGATCGGGAAGAATCGTTTCGGACTTCATACTTCCGCGTTTCACCTTGGACCCGAACGCAGCGACATCGAACTGAACGGACATGCGGTGACCCCGACGGTTCTGAAGGAACTCGAAACCGCTGCCAACCGGGTTATACGTGAAAACTTGCCGGTAAAGATAATGCTTGTAGACCGACCGGAGTTCGAATCTCTGCCCGTGCGGACACGCGGACTTCCATCGGATCACGAAGGATTGATCCGCTTGATAGAAATAGGCAACACAACCCAACGCGAACAAAACCATGCACCCGGTTCCACCGAAAGAATCGACCTCAACACTTGCGGCGGAACCCATGTATCTTCCACCGGTGAATTGCAGATGATCAAGATTACTTCTACCGAGAATCTCACCCGCGCTACCCGGGTTTTCTTTCTCGCCGGCAACCGGGTTCGAAACGCTTTCGGCTCCGCCCTGGAAAGAGAAGCGGCTCTGAATGAGATTCTCTCCTGCGGACCGAAAGACCACGTTGAAGCGGCAAATAAGCTCCAGGAAGAACAAAAATCTCTACGCCGCGAAAACCGCGTTCTTTCCGAAAAACTGGCCCGAAGAATCGGAGAATCGCTTGCTCCCACAAATGGGCTGATTGCCCACCACGAACCCGAGTGCCAGGGAGTCGACCCGGCTTTTCTGCGCCGGATGGCTGAATCGGCTCATGAAAAACATCCGCACGGACTGGTGTTTATAACAGCAGGGGAAAAGAAAGGCTTTTTCATCCTCTTGGGATCACCCGAAACGGTAAACACCGCCCGACCGATCGTGCTGGACGCAATTTCCGGCCGCGGGGGCGGACCACCTGGTATGTGTCAGGGAAAGGCTGAAAAGCTGGATGGACGACACGTTGCTCTCGAAAGGCTGATCGATGTCGCGGAACCGGCGAAATAATCGATTCGGATCAGGATAGCGCAGGGAAGATCCGCCTACAGAAAAACGTTCACGAAATCGCTTCCTGAAACCTTGTTCCTGTTTTTGATGGTTCGCTTGGACCCGGAGCAATTCGTGTCGGCACACTCGCTGTATACCGTGCAGTCGCCGTTTTCATCGGGAGCATAGCCCTTGCACACCCGCAACACATCCGGAGATATCTCGTCAATGATAACGATCTTTCCGTCCCCGTGTTTCAACCTTCCTAGCTCGAACTTTCCGTCGATCACATGAAGATCCTTGGATGCAAACTCATCGGAGACGATTTCCGCTATGTTTTGAACCAGCTCGACGCAGTGATTGATTTCCTCTCTGCTCACCGCGCCAGTTTCCTCCAGTGCCTCCAGGGTTATCAATAAATCCACATCCCCTTTTGTCCATGCCTCAACCACCTTGTGAATATTCTTGCACGGCTTTACAAACGGGTATCTTCTCCAGAAACTCCCGGTGGCATTGTTTCTCCAGGTGAATTCCAGGTTCAGCAAGGGCGCCGAACCGGGCAACTCGGGCGATGGAGGTTCCATGCTCAAGGGAGCGGCAGGTTCAACGATCATTTCGTTGTCGCTTACCGTGTCGATGTAGTGAGACGGTACGGATTTTTCCTGCAGGAGCTTGAAAAAGTGGGTGGCGAACCTGCATGCAACCGCGCCCTTGCCGGGAATCTCACCCACAACCAAGTCGTATCCCGGATCAAACACAGGTTTTCCGTTTTCCATATAACCCGTGGCATCATCCTTGAAAACCAACAGGTATTTGCCCACGTGTTTTCCATCCGCGATCTCAAAAACATCCTTTGATTTTCCTCTGTAGACGAGTTTGTTTTCCACCATGTTTCTTTCTCCTCCGGGATTATTTCCCATGTCGTCCATACGTGGATCTCCACATTTTTCACGGCTTTCTTACCTTCTTTGAAGCGATTTTACAAAGTATTATTGCGGGCAGCGAACCAACGGAAGAGGACCGCTTGTCAACCCGCGAATAAACGACGCCATGCGCTCCATCACGAGTTTGCCGGCCTGGAGATGAGGAATATGACGGGCACCCGGCACCATGAAGGATTCGGCACGACCGCTTACCCCCGAGACGATGGCGTCCACCTGGGCCTTGGTGCCGTATTCATCGGATTCTCCCTGGATTGCCAGCACCGGGCACCGGACTTCTCCGAGCAACGACAATATGTTCCACCGACTGAAATCATTGGAAAGCCAAGTGTTCGACCAGCGCCCGAACAGTTCGTCCAAGGACGAACCACGGTATTTTTGGAGGCGGGCCTTCAAGTCGCCTTTGCGGTATGAGCGAACTGCCGAACGAATACCGCTGCGGGTCACATCATCCACAAAAACATGCGCTGCCTCGGTAATTATAGCGGCCACCCTTGTCGCACCCGGCTTAGGTCCCCGGGCCGCGTACATCAACGCAACCGTTCCGCCGTCGCTGTGACCTATCAAGATTGGGTTTTCAACAGCGCATTCAGCGAGAACCCGGGGCAGGAATTCCCATGCCTCGCGGGCGAGGTAGCCGGGATCCGCCTCCGCCGATGAAAGCGGATCGCTCAGGCCGTGACCATAGCGATCATACATAAAACCCTCCAGGCCGCAGAGATTAACCAGTTTTGCCGGGAAATCGCGCCACCCCTCCATGGAACCCAACCCTTCGTGCAAAAAAACCAGGACGGGGCGCTCCGAATCACCGGGTTCCCCTACTCCGGGGGGTTTAAGCCACCCGGCCACCAGGCGCCGGCCGCAAACCTTGAGAGTGAAATCCTCTCGGCCGACATTTTCCCGGTGTGATGAATCATCCATGTCAACCTAATTTGTGTTCACTATTTGGAAGCCGGAAAAATTGTCCATGTCGATGAGCGCGGGTGAAGCTTCGGACACATGGTCGGCAGCGGTCACGGTAACGCAAAAAATGATCCGGTCCACGGAATCCTGAATATTCACGATCGATCCGCCACCCTTTTCTCTTATGTTGTGCCATTCCCATCCGTCAATGTCCATCAACGGCAAAACCGCGGTCAAATCCTGCCGATGAATCGTGCCTTCATACATGTTGATATTGATCATGGGATTCTGGATCCCTGCAAAACGAAGATAGCCGCCCATGGAAATCCGGTCGCCCTCTACATCGATAAAACCGGAGCAGACCCAATACGTGCAAGGAGCAGTCATCTCCACCCGCCCGAATCCATCGCCCCTGACCGCATCGCCCCAGGTATAGCGGTCAAGGGAGACATTGTCTTCGCACCCGGTCTGCGCACCGGCGTACCAACTAGAACCATCCTGGAAATACGCGTTCGGAATCTGCAACCGGTTCGGCTCGGTCAAGAGCACTGGGGGACCGGTGCGCAAGGCCAACCGTTCGTTGGTCTGAATCACCATGTCGAGCATGAATGCCCGGTCGTTTTCAAAAGTGATGTTCCAGCCTTCGGGTTCCTGGTAGGTAAAATCATAAACCCAAATGGCGGATAACTGAACATGATTGTGTTCAATCGCGTAAAGAAATTCCTCCAGCCTGTTCGCCTGGCCGGGATCCCCCAGAACCTTGTTGGCTCCGAATTCACCTATCGTAAGCGGCTTGTCCATGGCAAGAGAATACTTCTGCGTATTGTACACCTGTTCGTACAGTGATTCCGAAGGTCCCGAGTACAGATCGCCCGAATAGGTGGAACCCAGATCCCCGTATGAATAAGGATAAATGTGAATCGAAACCGTATCGTAAGGATCAGGGTTATCCCTTGCCAAGATGAGTTGAAACTGCTCTTCAGTATCGTCCTGCCAGGTACCATGGTGAGTGTTGTGCCACGCGCTTCTGCGGGGCGCTGCATTACCGGTGATCACCGCCCGGTCTCCATCGTAGAGCCTCACGGTTTCGATAAAAGTCCCATATGCCGTCACCATATGCTCCGCGGTAAGATCATCCCGCTCAGTCCGGTGGTCGGGCGTTCCAAGGTGAGGCCAAACCGGCGGCCGGTGCGCCTCGGGGTTCGGCAGGTCCACTTCCAGATTGTATTCATTTCCCATTTGCCACGCCCACACAGCGGGCGAATGCATGTAACGCTGCACAACCTTGGCAGTGTATTCACGAATATAGTCGGACGTAGCGCTTTCGGGATTGCCGAGCTGATCCATGGGTTCCCCGTGAAGATCCGGAGCTGTATGATAAGCCCAGAACAACGAAGGTATCAAACCCACACCGTAATCTTCGGCCGCTGCCACGACCCCGTCTAAAAGTTGAAAATATTTTTCTTCATCATCAAAATAGAGATCGAATTCCACCGGCCAGTACCCCCCACAATTGAACCTGACAAAAGGTATGTTCGCATCCGACAGGGCTGCAAGTGACTCAACGTAAGAAGTATCGTCGTTGTCCAGGAGCGTCCTGTAAAACAGGTCAAACGCATTCACCCCGATTCCGTAAAACGGCTTGTCGTTGTGATATAGAACTCCATCCCTCACTTCCAGTCCCGGACGTGCGTCGGGAATCGTGCATTCATCCGTGTCCACCCATACGCCGCCGATGCACTCCTGCATCAGCACGCCTTCGCCATCCTGCCCGCAAGGGGTTTCACCTTCCCGCATAGCTCCTTCATCACAGACCGCACCATCCGGAGCGTAACCATCCGGACCACTGTCTAATCCGGGCCCCGAATCCGGAACCGTTCCGGAATCCACTATGGGCACACAATCGCCGTGCTCATTGCGCTCCTCACCTTCGGGGCAACCAGTTCCAGCGGACGGTCCGCACCCGGCGAGCACAATTACCGAATACGATACAGCAAAAAACCACCATGCTAATCTTCTCACACTCATCACCATCCTGCTCCTTTCCATGAAATTAATTTCTCCTGCTTATAACCCCGAGGCATAAAACGATTCACCTCTCGTCCGTCTTTTTACCACAATATCCTATCCCAAAGCGAACCCGCAAAGTGACTTTAGAAAGCATGAGGCAAATCGGTTCTTTTGGAAAAACGCGATCAAGCCCGCTGCAAAACAAGGCAGGGAATTTCCGCGGGAGCAAGGAACCTGATCGGAGGCCCCCAGTACCCGACACCCCGGGTGACAAACACCTGAGTGTTTTCGTTATGTCTGTAGAGCCCGCATAAATAAGGCTCCGCCAGGCGGACAGCGTATGTCCATGGCCAAATCTGGCCTCCGTGGGTATGCCCGGAAATCTGCAAACCCGGATTCACCTTCTCCACGTGGCTGATCTGTGAAGGCTGATGAGCAAGAACCACTAGTTCACGCTCATCAACTCTTCCTCTAACGGCTTTTCCAATGTTCTGCGCATGCGATTTTACAAACATGCCGGCCCGCCTGTCACCAATACCTGCAAGATCAAAGGTTTCACCACCCGGATGTTTGTCGCCTATTGAGACCCTTTCATTCATCAAAACGCGGATGCCGATTCTTTTTATGAAATGAACCCACTCTTTTGCGCCTGAGTAGTATTCATGGTTTCCGGTTACAAAGAAAACTCCATGGGGAGCTCTCAATCCTCCGAGCGGTTTTACATCACCGCCTATCAAAGACACGGGGCCGTCAACAATATCCCCGAGAAGCACCGTCATGTCGGGTTTCAGTCCATTAGTCATGTCCACGACTCTCCGGGTGAAGGATTCCCGCAAAGTTGGGCCGATATGAAGGTCGGACAAAACGGCTATCTTGAACCCGGACAACTCAGCCGGCAGGCGGGCGAGTTTCACCGGTATTTCAGGGGTTTCTACATGAAACTTGGCATAACGGAGCCCGATCAAGCCGATAGCGCCCGCGCCCGCCAGGCTCGTCGCTGCAGCAGTGCGGGCCAGAAAGATCCTGCGATCCGGGTTCTTCAAGCATTTATCTTCCCCCTTTCGGCTATCATTGCCGTTTTCACCCTCTTCCTGAAAAGCGGCCTTATCCGCAAGTTTCTTATTGCCCGTCCTTTCGAGGGCTTCAGCATCCCGGCTGCAAGAAACTTCTTCCACACCGCGATTCGAGAGCCGTTTGCCGACAAAACGCTTCAACCTCACAAGCGCTCGGGCGCCATCCCACAGCCCGAGAAGTAAAACCAGGTAGAAAACCATCCCGAGCCAAAAGAAACCGAGAAAAAACAACGGGCGCAGTTCAATCGCCACACGAGACAACAAGAAAGCCAAGGGGAAAATAGCACCGAGCAAAAACAGCAAAACCGTCAGCCCCCGCTTCCACCTGCGCGACAACCCGGTATCGTGCAACAAGCGCCGCCATAAATAATAGTGCCCGGCCGCTACCGATATCAGCATCATCGTTCCGAAAACCGCGGCCATAATCCATCGCATAAACACCTCCAGGATTGATTCTCAACAAAGTCTAGCCTGATACATCGAGGGCGCAAGAGCATTTCCCCTCCCCTCTACTCAGCCTTCTTTTTCCATTGATCGGAAAGCCGGTGCGACCCGGAGAAACCGGTTTGAAAGCCCGCTATTGAAACCGACGAAAGAGAAAATTCATCCGCCTGGAATTACGTCCTCCGCACTCCTGGGATTCAGCTTGCTGTCACTCCAGGTCCACTGGAGAATTCCTCTCACAATACTGAATTGTTCGCCCACGGAAGGAAACGGATCCGTGAGATAGAGGAAATCATTTATCCACAAAACGTCATCAACTTCCCACTCGTTGAACGTCAGTTGAAGATCAGTCACAGTGACATTATGGATCTCACAAACCACTCCTTCAAGAGCATCGGCCCTGCTTCCTCCCGCTGCGATCTCCTCGGGTGTCGCCATTATCGGTTCAGGCGCAGGGTTGTTCTGCGAGACAACGGTCACAAGCGGGTTTCCCGCGATCTGGATCTGGTCGTAGAAATCATGCACCACTCCTTCCACATTC
The DNA here is from genome assembly GCA_007131745.1 of Myxococcales bacterium. The sequence continues at coordinate 6,763 of SLPX01000099.1, read as the reverse complement.
ACCCTGTCTCCAACCGAAACACTGGGACTGCTCCCTGTATAAATATAAATTCCGGACCAGTCTTCACCCGCGAAATCAACGTGATCAACCGGAGTCTGCACGAAAAATCCCCTGTTGGACGCTAACCCCGTGACCAGCACATCCAGGATCAAAACAGGATCCCCAGGCAGATAAACACCAGTCTTGACTTCATAAACAGTGGCGGGACAAGCCCCTCCGTCGGGCAGAAAATGAGAAGGACACGGATGACATACATCACCAATACCGTCGCCTGAAGTATCCTCCTGGTCAGGGTTGTAGTGGAACGGGCAATTGTCCCTGTAGTTGGGCACTCCGTCGCCCGTCCTGTCCCTTGGATCGGGTTTCGGGCAGTCCTCGGGATCGGCTTGATAAGGACACGGATCGCACGCGTCTCCCACACCGTCTCCATCAAGATCCCCCTGGTCCGGGTTGAATACGTACGGGCAGTTGTCAAGGTGATCGGGAATTCCGTCTCCGTCCGCATCTTCCGCGGTGGGTGTACCCGGGACGTAAGCATTGCCCATGTCGCACCAGTGAAAGGCTTCGCATTTGAAAAGTGGAAGCAGCGTGTACAAATACTCGTGTTCGGGAGGCGGGTTGTTTTGATCCATCAACTCGTCCAACTCTCCCTGCAGATACTCGATGTAGTCGTCATAGCTCCACAAGGCCCATTGCGTCCTGTTTAAAGGCCTTGAAGGCTCTCCCGCTTCTTCTTTTATACAAATCCGTTTTGGAGTGGAGCAGACATCGATGGTTTCACAGAAAGAATTGTACTCGATGTCGGAGTTCAAGGCGTCTACATCGCCGTAATAGGCTTCTCCGCCGATGAAAACCGCCCTGACATCAGCGGATTGCATATCAATCACGGTATCATAGGGAAATTCCCGATCTCCACTGACAGCGATAACATCCGCGAAATGACCGGGATAAAGCCACCCTACAAGATCGTCGATGCGCATAGCGGCCGCTGCCCCTGATGTCACCATTGAAAACAGATCTCTTGTCGAAAAAAACGAGTCATAATACTTCGTATTCAGATGATCCGCGCATTTGAGTTCCGCTATGAGATTCAATGTACCTGAAATCGTCCAGTCCGGCGCGAGAGCAACCGGAATTCCCATGTTCCATATCGCTGTAACCGGAGCGGTCACCCCATAGAGATCAATGTTGGTCTGCGGCGACCAGATGAAAGCCGCTCCGGACGAAGCTGTCGCCTCAGCCTGGTGGCTGTCCAGTGAAACACCGTGAATGATGGTGGTTCTGTTTCCAAGTTGCCCGTCATTTACAAATGTCTCGAACTCATCAAAAGATTTCTGGTTGATTCCCTCGGAAAGATGAACAATGTATGAGCGAAGCGACGGGTCCAGGTTATCGTAGTCCGGCTTGTCATGACAATGTCCTGCAAGGGGAAACACGCATTCCGTGATCGCGCTGTTCGGCATGCCCAACCGGTTCCCCGCTGGTCCGCGGTCAAGGTTTCGCACACCTGTAAAAGTCGACACCCTCCCGGAACTCTTGTGAACCCCAGTGGTTCCACTCATAAGCAACCGGAACTCCGAGTACCGATCGGGCACGTCGCCCGACAATCTTACGTCGTAAGCGTTGAACGCTGAGTCCGTTCGCCATTCATCTCGATGTTCGTACAATACGCCGTCATGCCTCCAAGGAGGGATGGTGTTAAAGGTCATGTGATTGTGCGAATCGATAAGACCAGGACTTATTATATCGGCGCAAAGAACCGTAGCCTGGGCGGCCTCGGGTTCACCCGAACAATCTTCTCCCACGCATATTATCTTTTGCGTAACGCGGCTGATCAAAACCTCGCCGTTGCATATCACGTTTTCAGGAGTCAACACGGTCCCCTTGAGCAGAGTGACGCCGTTGTTTCCCTCCGCTGGAGTGCAAGGCTCAAAAGCAACTCCTTCACAATCCGCCATGAGCGGAACTTCTCCATCGACTTCCCCATCTACCTCTGCATCCACCAAATCTCCGTCTATCACCTCGCCATCAATAAGAGCGCCGTCAATGCCCGCGTCCAATCCCGCATCCACATCCTTCTTTCCACTTTTCCTGCATCCAAACACAACCATCACCGTAAACACCAAGACGCCGATCAAAAACATCCTTCGCCCATTTTTTGGCCGTGTTTCCACCAAGTAACTTCGATACATCATATAAAACTCCTTGTTCCTGTTTCTCTGGAACAATAATTGGAAACCGGGTTTAATTACCAGACATTTTTCCCTTTGTGATTTCCCGGCCCCAAAAAGATCGGGTGGCAAGACGAGACCGACCATTGACCTGCGGGTTTCAAAATGACAATGTGCCTTCCAAAGATATGCAGAGAAAACCGGCCGAATTGAAATGTGTATGAAAATGAAATCAAAATCTCAATCCTGCTTGGAACGCACGATTGGCAAGGCAGCCCGACTGCTCCTGATCTCGTGTGCTCTGCTGTGCGGCTCCAAAGCACTTGGATCGGCTCCCAAGTATCAATTGACTTATGAGTGGAAAGAACGCCACGGACCACTGGTGGTCACCCACTCGATTCATGTGTATGATAACGGCACACTGCGACATTCGCGCGCGACGGGATTCGGGCCACCGACCGATTTCAATCCACCACGAAACACCCAATTGGCTTCACGTTTGCTCTCTCAACTTCAGGCAGCACGGCAAGAAGAATCCATTCCTGCGGCACCCTGTGGGGCGCCACGGGGCGGGTCCCTGATAATCAGCGGTCCAGGGGACAAAAAAGAGAGGTTGTCCCTCTCGGACACGGAAGAATGGATGCGCTACGCCCATATAGCGCGGGCCCTTGTAGATGAAGTCATGGGCGCGCCTCCTACCCCTCTCGAAAGCGACTGCCGCGCGCTCCAGGTACGTCTTGAACCCGCGAAATCGAGATCATCCGGTCTTCCCAGGGTTTCATCAGCAAACGAAGAAAACACGTTCCTGGATCTCTACGGCAGAGCCGATAATGACGAAACCCGGCAAAAAGCCCTGGCTTCTCTTGCATGGATGAGGGACGGTGACGCGTTTTTCAAATACGAGCTTCTGAAAAGACACCCCACCAGCGCGGAATCGCGTGATCTCATCCAATACCACACTTCTGTTCTTTCCATCCATGTGCAAGACAGGGCCACCGCCCGGTGGCTGCTCCAAAGGCTGGGCAAACGAACGGGTCCTGAATACGATTATCACCGCGCCCTGCTTTTTGCAGTTTTGAAACGGCATGACCAGGCGTTGCTTGCGCTGAATGCTTTCGGTCACGCCATGGGACGCGACGCCAAGCAAATAAAAGCGGACAATGGTTGGCTTGCACAGGCTGTCAATGCAAAAAAAACACTGACATCATCCAGCGCCTCATGGGGTGCCATCCGACGAGCCCACTCGCGGATGTTTGCCTTTTACGAACGTCTTGCATCAATGGTCTGGATGGGAAAACCGGAAAAAGCTCCTCCACTCTGTCTGTTGTTCGTCAGACGCGCACTGCATCACGCTGTTGCCGCCTTCGTTTCCCGCGGACCGACGGTAACCGGTCCGCTGCAGCAGCGCGCAAATCAAATGCTTTTGACATATCATGACATTTTGGTCGAAGGTTCCTGGTACCGGCACCCGGTGTGGCATCAAACAGACCTCATCGCCATGACCGGATACCTCAGGCGGAACGCCAGACTTTTCCGTAACACCGGCTTTTCAGGACCTGAACCTCCGGCACTTACGGTGGAACGGCTGGTCCGGCTGCAACGATTCAAAGCCGCTGATCGTTTCGTGGAGCGCATGGGAGATGGACAGGCTCAAAAAGAAGCTCCCTTGAGACTTCACCAGGGTCGCGCTCTGCTGGAAATGGAACGATGGGAAGACGCCGGAGAAGCGCTCATCAAGGGCGCGGAAATGGGTTCAGTTGAAGCATGGGCCGAACTTGTTCATGGCCTGGTTGAACAAGGAGCGCTGACAGCCGCCGCGAAGCAAATCGAGGACAGTGGAGCGGCTGCGAAAACATCCCACATGAAGCTGGCCGAAGCCTACCTTGAAAGAAGACGGGGCCGGTGGAAACATGCATTGATCGCTGCAAAGGAAGCTCTCAAACTGGAACGGACGGACCGCGCCCGAAGAGCAGCCGGTTTGGCTCACGCAGCATTGGGCAACTTGGATCGTGCGGTGACAAAGATTTCCGCATCTTACACAGATCCTGTTATCGGATGCAAAGCCCGCTCCGAAGTGACGGAAATCTATCTTCGAGGCAAACTCTTTTCCAGGGCAAGAAGAGAAATCAGGGCAATGCTGGATGATGATCATTGCGCTCCGGCATGGGCGCACGCGCTACTTGCGGCGACCGCCCGTAGACAAGGAATGCAAAACCTTGCCGATCTCCAGGCTGAAAGAGTTTATTTTCATGCCGGCTGGGATCCCGACATTTGCGCTGAAACCGCCCGGCTGATGCTCGACTATGGAGTTTCAAGCCGGGTTGTCAGAACCTTATTGCTGAGAGCATTGAGCCGGCGACCCGACTGGTCCGTGGCCCACGCCTTGATAGCAAGGGTATACGCTGAAGCTGGTTCCACGAGAAGGGCACTTATCCACGCAGAAACAGCGTTGAGAAAAAAACCGATGGATCCGGCGTACAGGGCGTTGTATCGCGCAATCCTTGCATTAGACGAAGGATGAAGAAGTATCAACCCATGGCCTCTCCATCCAAAAAAGACAGGAACAGATCCAAAGAGCGCCGTCATATTTCAACCGTGCTGGATGATGTTATAAAAAAGCGGAGCATGGCTGAACCTTTTCGTATCTATGTAACCCGCCTCGCATGGCATCGCATTTGCGGCGACGCGGGCTGCCGTTTCAGCGCCCCCCTGGAGTTTTGCGGAAACACCCTCGTGGTGGAAGTATCGGATACCGTCTGGAGCCAGGAATTACAGTATGCAAAACAGCATTTACTCGATAGCCTAAGAATGGAAATGCCCAAGGGAACCGCGCCCGAGAACCTGCGCTTTGTCATTAGGCAACCCGGACGTCGTAAACCCGAATGGGAACATTGAAGATGGACCGTGTCGCCGAACCGAAAACGACATTCATGTCTGCTTTCCTTTATGTTTTCATTACTTGACCAGACTGGGAAAAGAAGATTAAAAACTTGTAAGTCTAGAAGGATGGATGCCGAATCTACACAAGCAGATGGATACGATTAAAAATCAAGGGTTTCGGCACAAATGCCAAGAAGGAGAGATGAAATGAAGAAAACCGGACTGTTCTTAGTGCTCGCCGCCTTGCTATTGAGCGCCTGCGGCGTAAAGCAGGCCAAATACGACGCTCAGGTGGAACTGGCCAAAAAACTGCAGGATCAACTCATCCAGGCCAACAAAGCCAATGACGATCTGACGAAACGAATAAACTCCCTCGACGAGCAAATCAGCGCATTAAATGCACAGATAGACGCTATCAGAGGTGATTCCGAAGACATCCAAGATCAATACCGCATCAAGCTGACGGCCACTCGAAAAGAAATGGAAGCCCTTGCGAAAGCCAGGAGAGAAGCCGAAGAAAGCGCCAGGATGTTAAGAGAACTAACCGAAAAATTCCGCTCCTTAATCGACGCGGGAAAACTCTCCATCGAAATCATCCATGGAAGAATGGTTTTGAAACTGGCTTCCGCTGTCTTGTTCGATTCAGGACAGGTCCGCCTGAAAAGAGAAGGTCGCACTGCCTTGGGTGAAATAGCACAAGTGCTCAAGGACATAGACGACAAACATTTCCAGGTGGCCGGCCACACGGATAACGAACCTATTCGTGGACGTCGATTCAGAAGCAACTGGGATCTTTCATCCGCCCGGGCGGTTCAAGTCGTTCAGTTTCTGCAAAAGCAGGGTGTTTCACCGAACAACCTGAGCGCAGCCGGGTTTTCAGAATATCAGCCGGTTGCATCTAACGAAACGCGGGCAGGCAAGAGCCAAAACAGGCGGATAGAGATCTCGATACTTCCCTCGATCCCGAAACACCTCGTGGAAGACTAATCTTCCACTTTTTAAAACTGCGGCCGTGGGGGGTCAGCGGAACAAAATTCCTGTCCAAGCGTTTGTTATGGTGTGAACAATGCAACATGATTAAAATCACTGCAAATTCAGGATGATTGTGATGGCCCCCGAAAGTTTTTTCCGCAGAAACCGCGGATTTCGTGTGCTTCAGTGCATCGCAACAGCAGTTGTATTTCATGTTTGCCTTTCAGCCTCGTTTGCCGATGTCTATACCTACACGGATGAAAACGGAGTCGTCCATTTCACAAACATCAAGAAAGAAGGCCGAAAGTACAAAAGATTATTCAAGCGAAGAAAAGAGCCCGACGCTAAAAAAAAGATCGATGTAGTCCACGCCCGCGACATGTCAAGAGAGCGATTCACCCGCTATGACCCTTACATAAGAGGAGCCTCACGACTGTACCGGATCCCCGAGCCCTTGATCCGCGCCATCATAAGAGTGGAATCCAATTACGACCCGAGAGTCGTATCACACAAGGGCGCCAAGGGACTGATGCAGATGATGGATGAAACCGCCAGGGACATGGGCGTTGTGAACGTATTCGACCCCCGTGAAAACATATACGGCGGAACGCGATACCTCCGCGTCCTGGCAAACATGTTCAACGGTGACCTCATATTGACCATAGCCGCGCATCACGCCGGCCCCGGCGCGGTGGGTAGATACAAGGGCATACCCCCGTTTAAGACCACTCGGCAATATG
>SLPX01000073.1 GCA_007131745.1 Myxococcales bacterium | reverse complement strand
TATTATCTCATTGACGGAGCCTTCTAATGGGTGACACCTTTTCCGTCAGGCACCTTTTCCGTGTCAGACACCATTTCGCAGGGGTGAAAATAACAGTCCAACGAGTCTTCATTGAAACATAATTGATTGCCATGGCCACAAAAACACATACCATCGGCTGCATGATATCCATCTATGCAATCCCATTGTTGCTCGCCATGTTTTTGGCAATTAACATGGGTGGAAGCGGCACCGCGCCTACTTTTGCAGCCGCTTACGGCGCGAATTTGATCCGAAGAGATTTGATTCCGGGCTTTTTCGGGATCTTTGTCTTTTTGGGTGCGGTCATTGCAGGACAAAAAGTTATTGCCACGGTAGGCGGGGATGTTCTTCCGGCTGAAACAGTGAACATGACCCTTTGCATAATCATAGTCGGCTCGATAGGGCTGGCCATGTTTTTTGCAAACATGCTCAAGGTCCCACAGTCCACCAGCCAGGCCACGATATTCGCCCTTGCCGGCCCGGCCCTCTATCTCGACGTCTTACAAACCCGCCGCCTGTTTTTCGAAATGATCCCCACCTGGTTCATCACTCCCCTGTTGGCCTTTGGAATCTCCTACGGGTTCGGGCGGTTTGTATACAACCCGCTCCGTGGCAAGCTCGAGCCCATCCTATCCGTTCTCCGGCAACATCGAGCTTTGCAGTGGTTTGTCGTGTCCACTGCCTGTTACGTATCCTTTTCTATCGGCTCCAACAACATAGCAAACGCGGTCGCCCCGGTGCTGGTGATGGCCGTAAACATTCTCGGGGTGCAAATAGGAAGCGAAGATTATACGATAATCATGCTGATACTTGTCTTCATGCTCGCTCCCATGTTTGGGCTCGGCAGCTCCCTGCTCGGAAAACGGGTTCTGGAAACAACCGGAAAGGACATCGCCGAGTTCGGCCCCCTCGGCGCGAGCTACATTTCCATAATAACCGCCACCATTCTGCTAACATCCTCTCTTTGGAGGGGCATCCCGGCATCCCTTGTGCAGATGAACACCGCCGCGGTCATAGGCCTTAGCATGGTGAAAAAGAGCGAGAGCAGGAAAAAATCCAAAAACGGTCTTCCCGGCACACCCGATCAACCCGCCCCCACCAAGAAGCCCCCTCTCGCTAGAATATTCACCGTGTGGCTGGTATCTCCACTGATCGCCATGGCCCTTTCTTTGTTTTTCACCTGGCTTGCCGATGCGTTCGGGTGGATTTGAATTTGGTTTTGTAGACCATTTGGTCGGAGCGAAGCGACGCGGATATCTTTTTTCCCGCCCGCTCGCCCAAACACTCACAATCACTGGCCTTTTCCCCGCCGCAAAAAGCTTAATTGCTAGTGTCATAATTGCTAGTGTCAGGCACCTTTGCCAGCCAGGATAGTTGGCGGCAGCAGTCCTCTTTTGCCGGCCGTTTGCAACCCTTTTGGGAACCGTAAAGTGTTGTGCAAAAACTATTTGTTGCACAATACGGGCAACAGTGCTAATTTGAGCAACATGAAAACGTCGGACAAAAAGGTAATCAAAGACACTGCCCGCTTACTTGCGGATTATCTCCCTCCGGGCTGGAGCATCAAGCCGAGTTTGATTAGCGAAACGGTTGATGCCGGCTTGATATTCACCTCCGGCGAGGGTCAATCAAAGGAGGTTCCGGTGGTGGTGCGGCGACGCATTGATCCAAGGGCGGCGAAACAACTTAATCGACTTCCGGTGATGATGGTGGTCGCTCCCTATATTTCGAGGTCGGTAAGAACGGTGCTTGAGGAATTCGGCGTCTGCTACGCGGATACGACCGGCAACATCCGAGTGGTTCTCAGTGAACCCGGCTTGTTTATGGTTGCATCCGGAGCGCAGTCAAATCCTCAGCCTGAAAGGAGACGACTTTCTCTTCGGGGCGCGAAGGCGGGAAGAATCGTCAAAGCTTTGGCAGTGTCTAATCCCCCCATCGGAGTGCGAGAGTTGGCAAAGCGAGCGGATGCTGATCCGGGCTATACATCGCGGCTTCTGACCCTGCTCGAACGAGAGGCGCTCGTGGATAGGTTGGAAAGAGGGCAGGTCGAGCGGATCGATTGGCGGAAACTCCTTTCTCGGTGGGCCTCGGATGCACCGCTTTCGAGCCGGGCAGAGGAAAGCACGTGGATAGCTCCACGCGGCCTCGATGCTCTTATTAAACGGCTGAAGAACACTACAATGAACTATCTTGTAACAGGTAGCGCTGCAGCCTCCCGTGTCGCGAACGTGGCGCCGACACGTCTGCTCTCTTTGTACGTCGAAGATTCCGCCGATGCCGGACAGATGCTTGGTCTTCAACGAGCCTACGCCGGCGTCAATGTCATACTCCTTGAGCCCCGGGACGACGCTATATACAAAGCAGGCGTTGATAATGATGGGCTGCGATTGGCGCCATGGACAGTGGTCGCTGCAGACCTGCTGACAGGGCCGGGGCGCTCCCCTGTAGAAGCTGAAGCGCTGCTTGATTGGATGGATGATCACAAGGATGCTTGGCGTGGATGAACTCTATTTGATTGCACGTCGAGTCTTGCTCGATGCTCTCGAAGCGCTCGGTCCTCACCGTGACGCAGCTATTCTCGTTGGCGCCCAGGCGATTTACCTGCACACGGGAAAAGCGGATATTGGCGTGGCGGAGTACACCACCGACGCTGATTTTGCCCTTGATCCGGCTCTTCTCGATGAAACCCCGCCCCTGGAACAAGTGCTGAAGAACGCTGGTTTCACACCCATGGGGAGCCGATGAATCGGAGTCTGGAAAATCAGTCATCGCGGAAGCGACTCCCGCGAAGTGGATGTACAGGTCGACGTGCTGGTTCCCAGCACCGTAAGCCCTGGAAAGGGTAGACGCGCAGCCCGGCTTCCAGGGCACGAAGCCCACATCGCTCGCAAAGTAGATGGCCTCGAAGGTGTTCTCGTCGACAGAACAAAGATGCATATTTGCTCGCTAGAGCCCGAAAGAGATTTCCGCCGGATCGAAGCGAATGTCGCCGGTCCGGGAGCGCTCCTTGTGGCCAAGTTGTTCAAGATCAACGAACGCCGGGGCACTTCCAGGTCGAGCGACAAAGACGCACTCGACATCTTCCGGATCTTGCAGGGGGTCGAGACCAAAGAACTTGTGGTGTGCCTGTGGAGAATTCTAAAAGACGACCGTAGCCGGAACTCCGGCAAGCGTGCCCTCGAACTATTATCAGAACTATTCGGTAATCGCGGCAGTGAGGGCGCTACAATGGTTGCCCGCGCTACCAGGCCGCTCATAGAAGAAGCCGAGGTGCGCCTTCAATCCGAATTACTTGCTCGAGATCTTATGGCCGCTATGGACAAAAAGCTGCTGATTACATAGCTTTCAGCCTTGAACTGGAAGGCATGGAAGGCAACGAGATTATAGCCGGCAAGATTAGTACGGCGGAGGAGATATTCAAGATGATTGAAGACGGACTTGAACGGTTGAAGCAGCGAGAGCGAAAGGTCGGTGAGGAACGGGGCGAACACGAGCAAAAGGTGAAAACCGCGAAAAAGCTCCTGGCCAAGGGATACCCCCCTGGAGAAGTCGCTGAAATCGTCGAGCTCGATGAAGAAGAAATCCGCAAACTACTCCACTGAATTCCCCTTCACCGAATCTTCCACTTCCACCGAACCATCTGCTCAGAACCCTCTGCGCAACCCCCTCTTCGAACCCATCGCGCTCTGCTCCGCATGCCTCAACCCCTCAATGGCGCCCTTCAAAGGCTCCCCCTCCGCCCCAAAAAGCTTAATTCCTAGATTGTATGGAACGACCGACAACCTTGTCTATATAATAGACTAAATGCGCTTGTCGCACACTGACCAGCTGAAGAACCGTGGGAAAACCCGGAAAAATTTTTGTTTACCACCAGGGTTGGAAACACCGCTCGAAGAGTGATCCAATCAATCACCGCCCGGAAACTGATCCACCTCGAACACGCCACGCTTGTGCATCCCACCGAGGCCCCCGCCATGTATGGCAGGGTCAAACACTACCCGTTCCGCCAACCACGAACCGCCACCCACCTTCCGGCGAGCCGGTCGGATACGTCAAAAATGTGCAGAATTTGGGAGAATTGGATGATTGCCGACAGCCCGGCCCTGCTTCTCGTTATCCTGGAGTTTCACTCCACCCCCGACCGGTTCATGGCACATGCGCGGTAAACCTCGACGGCTCCCTCTGGCGCTGGGGAGAAAACAGCGAAGTTCAACTCCCATAAGCATGTTCTTAGCAGAAATGAAGCAAAATTAACTTTCAGCGTGTCATGCTTGGTCTCGTCATCAGTGATCTCGGATTGCCCACCGAACACCCTCTGCAAATCGCCAAGAATGACCGCAAGCACCCTCTGCAAATTGCCAATTATGACTGCAAACACCCTCTGTAAATTGCCAAGTGACAATCTATAGACTTGATATTATTTAATTGTTTAGTATCATGGATTTCAGATGTTTTTGCTTGTTTGAATGGAGTGTGATTTGAAAAGAAAAATCTATGGATATCTGAAAAAATGGAAAGATTCGAATAATCGTAAACCATTACTTGTCAGGGGAGCAAGACAGGTCGGCAAAAGTTACATTGTTAGAGAGTTCGGGAAAGAATTTGAATATTTTGCCGAGGTGAATCTTGAGTTGTTTCCGAAGTTAACAAAAATTTTTGAAAACGATCTTCATCCTGAAAATCTTATCCCGAAAATTTCCGCTGCAGTTAAATGTAAAATAGAGCCGGGTAGAACGCTGCTTTTTTTTGATGAAATACAGAAGTCTCCACAGGCAATTACGGCTCTTCGCTATTTTTATGAATTAATGCCTGAGCTTCATGTGATTGCGGCCGGTTCCCTTATCGAATTTGTCATTGAGAAAATCGGAATACCGGTGGGAAGAGTAAGAAATCTTTATATGTATCCACTTTCTTTTGCGGAGTTTC
>SLPX01000232.1 GCA_007131745.1 Myxococcales bacterium | reverse complement strand
GGACGGAGCAACGTCGTAGTACCAGTGTGCGCCGTCCCAGGGACTTACCCTGTTAAAGACGGATCCGTCTTCCGATCTGGCGAGGTAATTGTAGTAACCCGCGGCCATCCAGGTTCCCCAGTCTGCAAAACGTATCGTGCTTCCCTGAGCCCGGTAACCTCCTGCGTCAAAATGAACATCCTGCCACGTTGTTCCTCCGTCCGTGGAACTCAATCCCACCCAGTAACCTATACCTGCCATGGTGTCGTCGGAGCATCCAACGGCGTTTATGTATGAATAGCCGAAATTGATGCCTCCCAGTTCCGGGATGGCGGATCGATGATGCCATGTCTCGCCGTCATCGTCCGAAAGCGCGGCCTGGCCGCCCCCTGCCATAATTCCAAAACCGTCTTTGGTGATACAGACCGATGTCCAGGCTCTCCCAGGAAACGCGGAATTGCCTTGCACCGCGATGGGTGACCAGCTTTCTTCAACCGTATTTCTTTTGAGCACGGTTTCGCCGGCACCCACGGCCAAAACATCGCCCGAATCCAAATGGTAAAGCGCTAGCAGATCCTCGTCCGTGCCGGTGTGTTGATCGAGTCTCCATTGCGGGTTGAGGGAACCCTCCGGCGGCCGTTCGCCCCTGTCCAGAAATGCAAACAGTTCGGGAAACATCCAATCGTAGAGTTCATGGCCTTGATGAGACTCTCTGGAAAGAATCAGTGACGGGGAGACTCCGGCCTCGTCGAGTTGAACAAGAAGTTCGTCGTGGTAAATCCGCATGTAATCGCGATATCCTGTGTTCAGATAGACCCGCGATGTGTTGTCGGCCAGGGAACTGACCTGCCAGGAACCTCCGCCGATATGACCATAGCCGGAAAACGGGCTTTCTTCATCCGACTGCGCCGTCGTTGTCTGATTCGTGCCCGAGGAGAACCCCATGACGTAAAGGCGATCCTGATCCAGGAAATATTCGCGTTGTAGAGAAACAATTAGTTCGTTTATGAATACACGGTTTCTCTCAGGATCACCGGGGTTTTGATCCCACCTGTAGATATCCCAACCACCCTCTGAGCTGAATCGTGATCTCGGACGAACCAGGATAAATCCCTCATGGTCGGCAGTGTTGATTGCTCCTTGAAGTCCGTATGCTTCTTCAGGTCTGGGCGGTCCCGCTGTGCCGTGGAGGTCGACGAGCGCGGGCCAAGGGTTTTCGCAATCGTAAGTTTCGGGCACATACAGAAAGTAATACCGTTCCTCCCCGTCCACGTCGATGGTTTGCTCGCGGAAAATCCCGGTTTCGCCTGGACAGGAAATACATTCTCCATCCCTGCAGATTTCTCCTTGATCGCAGGGTTCATGGACCATTTCCAGGCAGCCCTGTTCGTCGTATACACAAACATGGATGGACTTCCCGGATTCATCGCAAAAAGATTCACCTGCAACATCACATGTGTCGGAGCACTCCCGATCCGGTGAAACCGCGCCGTCGGTTATACTTGCATCTTCCGAAACTGATTTTTCACCTCCGCATCCCGGAAAAACCAGAGGTGGCAAAAATACCGGCGCAAGGAAGATGAGGAATAACTGCGGTAAACCGCGGCCGCGTTTTTCATTCGAGTTGATGTTGTATTGTTTCATTTTTGTATCGTTTCTTCCGGATTTCTTGGAATTCTGTTGTTTTTCACAAATGAGATATCAAATAACGTGCCGGAAAAACCCCATCGCGTTTGTTCCCATGATGTTAATTAGTTTACGGAGATTTAGTTTTTTTCGCGTGGAGGTAGTCTGCATAAAGTTGCGGAATAACACAACGTTACAGAAAGCCTACTATTCAATCGGGTAACGGTTGACCATGACAATCAAATAACACGCTCTTCAGAAAACTGATGGCATGACAGAAACCGTCCGTTCCTGTACCAGTACTACTTGTTGGTTTTTATCTTGATAATATTTCCTGCCCTGATTCGCTGTTGATCTGTGGAGATGTTCACCATAAAGTAAACAGGATCTCTTTGAGATCCGGAAAAACATGCTCGCAGGCGGGTGAAACGGATGAACAATAGCTCCTTTACAGCGGAAGACATAAAGAAGGAGGCTCAGCGCTATGGGCGTCATGCTGATAGAGTGATGAGTTTTCTATCCGCTGCCGGATGCGCGGGTATGGAACTTTCTCGAACCGGAGGGGAGACGCTTTGTGTTCTTTTGGCATATCGCTTGTGTGGTTTCCCGGGGAGCGAGGAAATCGACTTTGAGCGAAGAGCGCAGGAAGCGGCCCGTAAAAAGCGCAAGTTGATTGCACGTGATTTGGGATTGCCCGCCGGTCGGGGTACGGTGAAGATCCTTGCAAAGGTCGCATACAAGGATCTGGAACTGGATCAGGATCTGGATTTCTTGCGGTCAGCCCTCCAGGATCCTCATTCGTGCCGCCTCCTTGCACACTTGCCTGCCGTGTCTTCAGAGGTCATTCGGATCTTGGGAAGAAAGGATCGACGCGGGGTGGCGACATATTCACTGCTCGAAGATTTTCTGCGATGTTTTTCGGGCGATTCTTTCAATCATATGTTGAATGGACCCATTGGTTCGGCTGGTCACGCAATCAGGTTAATGGATGCTTATTTGGAACTTTGGCAGTTGCTTTATCCTGATTGCTGTCCACCCAAAATCAGAACCATTGCGGAGATTCCGGCAAAGCACGGAACGCTCATGGCGGATCACAGCGCTTGGGAGCGCATGAAAGCGCGTTACCTTCCTTTTCCCGATCCTCCCGTTCGGGGTTCCAAATACATTCAACCAATCAGAACCGCCATTGACCTGATCGCCGAAGGAGAGGAATGCCGTACGTGTATCGGGTCCAGAGCAGCGGAGGTCGCGGCCGGGAAAGCTTATGCATACAGGATAACCGCGCCCGAACGGGGCACGTTGATGTTGAAAAAAAGCGAGGGTCGATGGACGCTGGATGAAGCCCGCGGTCTTGATGATCGCACAATTGCTCGGAACACACTTGTTGTCATTCACGCCTGGCTCGAAGGTGAAAAGCAACAACAGGAGAATGATTCTGTTCTGCACGAAGTTTCCCTGGAGGATTTGACCCGGCGCATAATCGAAGGAACTTCGTTCGACGAGATTTTTGAGATAAATGAACTCGATGAACCAGATGAAGAAAAACAGACCGACATATGTGAATATTCATCCCTTCCGTTAACCCCGATCCGGGCTTCGGTAAAAAAATGGTTTCGCTTCATGGAAGAGTCCGGCTCGGAGCCGGGTCAACGATTCAGTGACATGCTCGGTGTGCATGGTCTGCCGGTTTTGGATGACAACACTCCTTTTGAGCCTTCTTCCGGTTCCTTGGTTTTGTTGCACGGTGCCGATTCGGACGGCGTACTTAGAGACTACGCTGCGTATGGAGCGGTGAAGTCGGCTATTGGAGGCCATCCAACACTTCTGCTGGATCCTTTTGCAACAAACGATGAACAAGCCGAAAGATTGCTGAAAGTGTGGGGCGGGGTGGAACAAGACGAAATAGATCAGAAATCTTTTTCTGAGAAGAACTGGCTTTCTCTGACTTCCGCAGCCGCGGTAATGTGTCGAATACCGCTGGTCCTTTCCACGATGCGCGGGATAGGTTTGGATTTGCTAAAAAAAACAATCCGCAAGTGGCGCGCATCCGCGGTTGGGGAGCAACAAGTTGCGGTTCCTGTAGTCCTCGTTACCGGAGCTGATCATCTTTTCTCAACCGGCCTGAAAAACGGCCCGGAGTCTCGGGCGGTCGTGATCCAAATCAAATCTCTAATAGAGAGACTTTGGAAGACGGCCTTGGACAACGGTGTTTTTATGGTTCTTCTTGCGGACGCGGACATCGGATCCGATGCAGCGGATATCTTGAAAGATTCTCCATTGAACCTGAACGTATCTTTTAAGCGCGATCCGCAGGTATGTCTCAGGGTAACTGGAGAAGACCCGATTCTTTACTGTGTCACGGCTGCACATCCAGGCGGAGTGGATCCGAAAACCGCGTGGATAGGCTGGGATCCCCAAACAGGGGCGATAATCGAAATGCCGGCTTCCCAAAAATGATGCACAATCAGCGCTATTGAGTTAATCGGTTTCGGGGGGTTGGATCGATGAATTTTTCAAGCGGCGAGGCCGGTGTGGTGTTCAGCTTTTTCAGTCGGTTGACCACGGCTTTACGCCAGTTCAACCCTGTCAAGTCGCTTTCGGTTCCGGGTGGGATGGGGTAACCGCTTCCGCCGAAATACATGAAATCTGTGATAATGACCGTGTACTCCTCGTCGTCCGACACTTTTCTTCCATCAAGAAATTCGACCTCAAACCCATCCGGCGTGAGTTCGTAGCGGATTCCTCCCACTGCAGGATAGCACCTCTGCCGCGTTTCACAGTTGGTCGCGCCGTGGTGCAGAAAAGCGGATAGATCCCGACCGCTGAGTTTCAGGATCACCAGAGAATTCTCGAAAGGAAGCATTCCGAAAACGTCACCCATCGTGATGGGGCCGGAGCCGATGAATTGTCTCATGCCGCCGAAAACCACCACCGACGCGTCCGCCTGGGGATGCTCGTGAAGCCACGAGTCGGTGATCCAGTTGGCCATTGCCCAGCTTTGCCTTGAAATGCCGGTTTCGGAGTAGCCTAACCGAGTTTGCATTATGTGTGAGGTTTTTTCGTACCATTTGTCTACCAGTTGAGCCATCTCCGTATCGGGACTGACCGGGTTGGATTCTCCGGCGGGATACTCGACTTTCACCAAGTTCGCATGGGAGTCCGTTACCGAGCGGGTTTCCGGATCAAAGCGCAGCGTGAGTCTCGTGTAACTTCGCAATGCCCAGCCGCTTTCGGAAATGGGCACACCACTGATTTCGTCCAGATGCAAGTCGTGGCAGTGGGCGCCCAAAACCGCGTCCACTTCTATGCTCGTAGTAGCCAGAGCTTCCTTGAGTTCTTTCCTGCATTCGTGAGC
>SLPX01000035.1 GCA_007131745.1 Myxococcales bacterium | reverse complement strand
TTTTTTTTTTTCGGGACTTGCCTGGTCCATTGTTTGCATATAATATAGAAGTGAGATCTGGATTTGGATCTGGAGAAAAATCATGTTGGATGCATGGATAATAGAAAGAATCAGAGAAAAGGAAGAAGACGAAAGGCGGAAAGAGCGACCGCAGATCCAAATAGAACTACCCGTAGATTGTGAAGACAAAACCCGGGAACGGGAAAAATCCGATCGCGGGGTCACTATTGTGGATTATTCCGTCTAAGTGCGTAATATATTGTGTCAAGGCCGGGTGAACCCAGAGGCTCATCCGGTTTTTTTTTGGCCGGTTTTTTCTTGTAGATATCTAATGTGATCTCGATATTGGAAATAGCCTGAAAACAATTTTTTCATCTACAATCAGGAACATGAAAAAAAAGAAAACAGGTTCTATGAGATTTGTTCTATGGCTGATACCTTTCATTGTCTTGTACTGTGCGTGTGCCGGGAAAACCAAACCATCGAAAACGAGCACAGGTAATCAAGTTCAGCGCGAAACAACCGCTGGGAGACATGAGTCAGGCGGGGATGCAAGAGATCCCTTGTTGAAATACACCGCTCTGTTGGAGCGCAGCAAGGGTTATTCGATAGTCGTGTCCGCCCATGTTGAGGGGGTTTGGTTGAACGGAAAGTTTGTTGGGAAGCTGCAATCCGGAGCGGTTCCTGGGGTCGGTCCGGACGCAGAATCTTCGGTGTATGAACTGCCCAGGCTCAAAAGAAGATTTGAGAAAGAAATGCTTTCGTTGCCGCTCAGTGAATGGAATCTTCTTCTTGTGGTGAGTCTGTCGGTGGAAGCCGAAGTGGTGCAGCGGATTCTACAGGCCGCCGGCCTGGCGGGAATCACGAAATATAAAATCGAAAGAGTGCCGTGAAGGTAGTCTGATATCCATGAAATCAGCGGACAAGTACAGACTGCAATCCTTGTTTGTATTGCGTGAAAAAGAGCTGGAAAACTCTCGACGCTTTTTTGCTGCTGCGCTCGAGGAATCCCGCGCTTGCAGGGACCGGGTTAAAAAGGCGGAAAAAACTCTGGCGAAGAAAAAGGAGGAACTTCAAAATATCCTTTGTTTTTCTCAGAGCGGTTCCTTGCGGGTCCAGGATTTTATGTTTCGTGAGTCCTTGGAAAAAAAACTCAAAGAGGAGTTACAAGCTGCCGCGAGCGCCTTGTCAATGGAATTGAAAAAACAGGAAATGGCCCTGAAGAGAGAAAATGATGCAGCAGCCGGGGTCCGCAGGGCGCAAGAAGAGCTGAAGATTCTTGAGAGACATCGTGAAAAATGGGAAAGGAAAAAGAAGGAAAGGTCGGAAAAACTACACGATGAAATGATGGAAGAGGCCGTAGTCTCCCGATGGGAAGATGTTAATAGCGAACTTCGAAAGCGGGAAAAATAGATGTCATTGCATGATGGCCGGGCGATTCAGAGCTACGTGATTCAGGAGAGGATAGCCGGCGGAGGCATGGGCCATATCTACAAAGCGATCAAAAAGGGAATAGGAGGCTTTGAGAAACAGGTCGTTTTAAAACAGCTTTTACCCGAACTCACCAGGGATTCCGATCTCGTTCAATTGTTTTTTAGGGAGGCGCAGATTCACGCTGTTTTGGATCATGCCAATATAGTTCACATAATAGACTTGGTCGGAGATGGAAACAATTACTACATTGTGATGGAATATGTTCGTGGAACGGACCTTTATAACCTGCTTAAAACATTCAAGGAAATAAATCGCCGTATGCCTTTGGAAGCGGCTTTGTTCATTGGAAGGGAGATGCTCAAGGGCCTGGATTATGCACATGGAAAGAAAGACGAAAAAGGAACGGATTTGGGGATAGTACACAGGGATGTCTCTCCCACCAATGTGTTAATTTCCGCAGCGGGAGAGGTCAAAATTACCGATTTCGGTATTGCAAGAGCGGAATCCTACGCAACCAATTTTTTTCAGATTCGCGGCAAGGCAGCGTACATGTCCCCCGAACAGGCGGTGGGAGAGGATCCGGATTGTCGTTCTGATATATATTCAGCGGCGGTTTGCATTTACGAAATGATAGCCGACCGACGTCCTTTGCCTTCTCCGAAAAAAGGCACAGGTGCGGTTGCTCACTACAGCCGACAGATAAAACCCCTTGCAACCATTCGTTCCAATGTGTCGCCTTCCCTGGATGAGGTGATATTGTCTGCACTTTCAATGGATTTTAGGAAAAGACCGGGATCGGCGCGTGAATTTCTTGCGGGATTGGAAGATGTGGTGGTGCATGATAACCTTCATTATACCGGAATGAAGTTGGCGTACCTGCTCAAGCGGCTCTTGGGAAATGACCCGGAAAAATGGAATGACCACATTATGGGGTTTCCGGGATATTCAAAGCCTTTGGGGGAAATTGTCCGAGGAAAAGACAATAAGTATCTCGGGGCTTGTGAAATAGGGGAAAACAGAAGAGGTAATATTGCCGGATTCGAATCCGAATCATCAAGGGGGTCGAAACAGGGTAAACATGACTTTCAGAAATTGAAAGGCAAAGAAGTTACTTCCGTCAAAAAGTCAATGCTTCCCAAGGCGAACAAGAAAAGAAGTTCTCCCCGTTTGCCGCCGCCCAAAAGATCGGTGTTTGAGATGATGACAGATGGTTTGGAAGCTTCAGCCAAGCATTCTTTGAGGTCGGGGCACGGCATGATCGAAAAGAATAATGGAGCTGAA
The DNA here is from genome assembly GCA_007131745.1 of Myxococcales bacterium. The sequence goes on along the minus strand of SLPX01000035.1, from coordinate 90,094 downwards.
TATTCATTGTCCCAAGGGCCCGGTGCAAGAACACAGGCCTCCAGAAAACTTGAAGAGACATACAATGTTGTTCAGTGTTTGAACCAAGGTAAAACAGCCCTCGAGTCGAAAGCTTCCTTTCCCGCGTGGTTGCTGTGGATGTTTTTCATTTTGGGCGTTGGGATGATAGGCGTTTTGGTTTTTCTTTTTGTAGTATGGTTTTCATCATGGCGTTAACCGGTCCCGACTGGATAGTAATCTTCGGCTACGGCATGTTGGTATTGGTTATCGGCGTGATGTGCGTGAGAAAGGCCGGAGAGAGCACGGAACAGTTCTTTTTGGGCGGCCGATCGATGTCATGGTGGCTTTTAGGTACATCGATGGCCGCTACCACCTTTGCAGCGGACACCCCCTTGGCGATCACCGAGATTGTTCGTACTCAAGGAGTTTGGGGAAACTGGTTCTGGTGGATTTGGGCTGTGGCCCATGCGTTGGCCGTATTTGTTTTTTCCAGGCTCTGGCGACGTGCATGCGTGGTGACCGACGCTGAGTTGATAGAACTTCGTTATTCAGGAAAAGCGGCTGCGGTGCTAAGAGGCGCCAAGGCGGGAATTATGTCTTTGGTGTTTAACCTGCTTGTTTTGGGCTGGGTGACAAGAGCCATGGCCACCATACTGAAGGAGACCATGAATATTCCCGAGGTTTGGGCGCTCCTTGCATGTGGCTCTTTAGCGGTTTTTTATGCGGCAATGGCGGGGTTTTGGGGAGTTGTGATAACAGATCTTCTTCAGTTTGTCGTTGCGACAGTGGGAGCCGTGATTTTTGCGGTTTTCGCGGTTAACGAAGTTGGAGGACTCGACATCCTGGTTCAAGACGCGGAAGCCGTCAAAACATCTGTTACGTCCATTGTGCCTCAAATATTGCCCGGCGAGCCGCGCACGACAAAATTCTTTATTTTGATGTTTGTCGGATGGTGGGCGACTCACAACGCGGATGCCGGTGGATACATGATGCAACGACTCGGTTCGGCAAGAGATGAACGTCATGCCACCGGCGGAGCCATGTGGTTTGCAGTTGCTCATTATGCCCTTCGCGCATGGCCATGGATTCTTGTTGCATTGGCATCTTTGACGATTCTTCCGCCCGAAAGCTTCGCCGATCACAAGGCGGCATATCCTCGGCTTATTGGGTTGGTTCTTCCGGCGGGCCTTCGCGGATTGACTGTGGCTTGTCTTTTGGCAGCGTTCATGTCTACAGTGGACACTCATTTGAACTGGGGTGCGTCCTATCTTGTAACAGATCTTTATAAACGGTTTTGGCGTAAAAACGAGTCCGAGAAGCACTATGTTTTCATGGCCCGCCTAGCTTCCGTTCTGCTGGGAGTATCCGCTTCTTTAGTGGCCTTGCGCATCGACTCGATAAAAGGAGCTTGGGCCGTCTTGTACTCCATGGGAGCCGGATTGGGACCTTTTTTGATCTTGCGCTGGTTTTGGTGGAGGATAAACGCCTGGACCGAGCTTTCGGCCCTGTTGATCTCTGTTTTCACCGGGGTTGTGTTGACCCTTTTGGGAATAGAATATGAATACCGACTTTTAATGGTGGTTTGTGCAAGTCTTTTAGGAGCTGGGTTGGTCACCTTTTTTACCCGGCCGGTTGAAGGTTCAAGGCTGGAAAGCTTCTATCGAAAAGTGACTCCGGGCGGTTTCTGGGGACCGGTCGAAAAAAAAGCTTCTTCTTCGCTTGAACCGGTCATGCAAAGGGGTGTTTTTTTCGATATTATCCTGGGGATCATGTTGATTTATGGAGCGACTCTTGGGGTAGGAAAAATTCTTTTTGCCCAACTGTTTCAGGCTGCTGCTCTTATCGGGTTATGTTTTTTTTCAGGTTTGATTTTGTGGCTAAGGTACGAAAAAAAGAATTTTTTCCGAAGGAAATGAGCGATTTTTACCTCTTAAAACTCCAGCCCTTTAATTTTTGGACAGAGATCATTCCCCCAGAAAAAGGCCGCAGTTCGGACATTCGCCGTCTCGAAGAGGGTCTGTGCTTCCGCAAGCAGGACAAGCCGGCTCTCCTTCTTCTACTTCTTCCACTTCATTTTCCGTTTCGGTTGAAGTTTCAATTCCGTCGATTCCGATAAACTGCAGCCGATCTTGCTCCAGGAGTTCTTTCCATTCATTTGTCAAAAAATGACCTGCTTTCTCCAAGTCATCTTCTGCCACCAATACATCCAGAATCATGGCTATCCCGCTTCGAGGGTCAACATCATCCGCAGGTGCGATCACCGTGGGAATCTGGATATTCAACAAGGCATTCGCTATTTCCTTGCACGCGGAAACGCCTCCCCTTACGACAACAGAAAGGGGAATGTCCTTGAGCAACTCTCCCGCTCTTTCCGGAGTCATGGGTTCGGGCAGGTCTTCTATTTTGGACACCAGGGCTACTCCGCAGCTTCCGCATTCGTTGAATCCATCTTCAAATTCAGCTCTACATTTTGGGCAAAAAGGCACGTTAACTCCTTTTAGACGGCAAGGTTGCAAGGATAGCGCCACCTACCGGTCTGGGTTCGGGTTGTGCGGTTACCGGATTGCTGTCTGCATCCGTGCAATAAGGTGGAATGTTGCGGACTACCTGATTTGTCACCAGGGTGACGCCGCCTCCCGAATCGAAACACATGGCTGAAAAAGCGCCTTGTTCTTTCAAAAGACGGGCAAGTTCTTTGTATGTGGCACCTACGCTGTCGCGGATTCTGCCGTTTACGGCCGTAACGAGCATGGCACCGTCCCTGGTCAAACCGACACCTAGTTTTGGTCCTCTCAAGGTGTCAATGTCGATCCTCGCCGTCTGAGTAAGAAGGGAATTGTGAGTTTTCCATCCTTCTGAGCGCAGCTCTACGGCTATGCGGTTGTTCTTCAACAACAAGGGTCCGGCTTCCACGGCATTGACCATGTCGCGCCAAAAGGGCGGCCAAGAAAAATTATAGATCACTTCGGTGCCCTCAAAATAAGTGTCGGCCAGTTCCTCGTAGTACATGTCAAGCGGTATGCTTACGTGCAATCCTATTGGTTTGATTTCGGTTTCCTTGGAAACTGTTTCATCCGGCAATATGATTTGGGCCACGTAGTTTCCGGCAAGAACCAGTACGGCGCGGTCTTCAATTGAAATCCTGGATTTTGTATGCATCAAAGTGTAAACAGCTGGAGCATCATGAGGTGCTGTTTCGGGGTTGATGGCGCTTTTTTGCCATGCAATTCTTGGAGCGTTGGGATTCTTTGTGTTGATCGATCCTGCAAAATCAAGTTTCAACCTTGATATGTGAGGGCGGCCTTTTTTGTCGAAAGCCAGAGAGGGGCGATTAAACAGTGGTGGCGCCAATACGCGGCCGTTAATCATATGCAACCCGAGAGGCGTTCCCAGAAGATCCTGTGGTAATCCCAGCCGGTGGATGATTAGCTCGTTGATCATGTAACCGCCGCTCCACGCAGCCGCTGTTTTTTCTCCTGTTTCTCCTTCGTGTCTGAGTGCAATATCCAAAACGGATTCCGAACCGTGTCTGGTGTTTTGCAGAACAAAAGAAAACCCTTTTTTGCCCCTTATGGGTTCCAGTCGGGCGGTTACGGATGTGTATGGAAGCCCGTCGTTATGCAGGCCGCACCGATATTCTATCGACGGGTGATTTTCTTTTGAATCGAACCGTTGTGATAAGACATTTTCTGCAGGAGCGGCAGTTTGTTCTGCATGGGTTTCCAGCAGATTCCATGCCCTTTCGGTCGATCCTTCTATGCAACCCAGCGTACGGAAGGAAGGAGAGCTGAGGATATTGGAAAAATCCTTGCCGGTTTGAACCGAAAAGGGAAAACCCAGGGTCGGTCGCGTTCTTCTGGGCACGAACTGTAAATAGGAAGACCCTTTGGGTATACCCGTAAGGTGAGCAGCGGGACTTTCCGTGATGCATCCGAAGCGGAAACAAGGAAGATCCAAGAGATCCAGGGTGTGGGCATTGTGGTCTCCGGAGGCCGTGACGATTCCGGCTTGCTTTCTGAGCAGCTTCAAAATCTCGAGGTTTTTGTCTCCCAGTTGGCCCAGATCCGTACCCATGGACATGGAGTGAATCGTCATGAACCGGAAGCGGTTTTCTTCAAACGCTTTTTTTATGGGGCCGAACGGACTGGTTTCGAGAAGTTCTCTAAGATCTTGAATCGTTGTTCTGTCACCCAGCGAAGTTTTCCTGGCTGCAAAGGTTATCGAATAATCTCCTCCTGTTCTTGCGGTGACGGCACGCCAGTGTTCCAAAAGATGAAGGCCCAGTATGAGAAGCTCGAAAAACAGGTTTTTCCATGAGCCGGTGAAGTGCAAAAGATGACGAGGTTTGTGTACAACTTCTTGCAAAAAGATGGAGGCATCGTCTATGGCAAGAAGTTGCGACATGCTGCTTAATATCTGTTTTTTCAGTCTGTGCGTGTTGTTTAAGGGATGCTCTTCAGCATTGAGAGCGCCCAGGGAACTCAGAAGTCTCAGCCTTTTTACCCATGTGTCGGCATGAAACGAGAGGCCGGACCAAAGGTCTCTTGATGTCTCCCAGTATTCGCCTGGGTCGCCGGAGCGAGGATCGAATGAATCCCCAAACACGTCATTGACCAGCTTTCCGACTGCTCCCATTAGTTGTTGTTCCGTAAGATCTTCATGCAACCTTTTGGGAAACGAGCGTCTGTGAAAGGAAAGGGCATGATCCGAAGTGGTCTTTTCCGCTCTGCCCGGAAGGGCGAAAAGTGCTTCCGTGGCCATCATAAACTGAATGCACTTGGTTCGTTCCACCGGATGGTGACGAATCAGGCTTTGAGCGAAATTAAAAAGCCTTTCCCTGAGAGCCCGTTCTTCCGCCAGGTATCCTGAAGGTTCCATCAAGCCTTTGGTGGTGGAAATGTAGCCAAGCTGACAGAATCCTGGAAGATATTTTCGGGTTCGGGTATTGGTTGCGGTTTTCCAGCTTTGTTTGGAATCGGCATCAATAAGGGCTTCCATGGCGGCACGTGCAAGTACCTTAGTATTGGCTTGCGACAAGATCCATAGGTCTGAGATGATTTGACGCCATGCCGGTACAAGCACGTTTCTCGAAAACCTCTGTTTTGCAACCTTCAGGTTATGTGTGCTGAGAGCTTCTCTTTTTTCCCTGTCGCAAAGCAGGGTCAACGCTTGTTTCGCAGCGGACTCGGTTTTTCCCGGATGAAGGGTGATAACCTGTAGTTGTGTCTGTGGTTCATCCGGCGGACCTATGACCTGGCGGTATACAGCCTCCGGAGCGAAGTGTGACGACAAAACCGGCACTCCGCTTGCCGCTGCTTCCCTTACAGGCAATGCTCTTCCCTCGGTTTCGCTGGGCAGGAGAACCAAGTCTGAAATTGAATACATTTCGGAAAGCGTTACAGACGAAGGATCTGGTTTTTCGTCTGAGGCGTCGGAAACAAGCTCTCCAAAGAGAAATCCAACAAAGAACCGATTTGAAACGGAAGGATCCATGTTGGCAAATGTTTTAGAGGTTTTTTGGATGAAGTCCTCGAAATACAGCTCAAAGCCCATTCCCACCCGGCCGGTGATCAATAACACAACGTTTGAATAACGATTTTCTTTGAAAAGTACTTTTAAAGCTTCCTGATGAGAAAACTCTAACAGTAAATGGAGATCTTGTTCAACTCTTCTTGCCGGAATCATTCGCGTGGGCTGAAGTAGAAGAAGGGTTTTGGTGCTGAACATGATGTTTAGATCGTTTTTTGCTCCAAGAATAAGGGGGGCTCGTTCCAAGTACCTGGCGGGATTGAAAATATTTGCTGCGCGAACCTGGATTTTTTTCTCTTGCGACAAAAACATCCGGTTCAGCTTTTTGTATATATCGGCAGTGTTGGTGTGGGCTGAAGGATGAAAAAGATCCGTATTGACTACTGTTGGAAGAGTGTGTGTGCGCGCGGGGTTGATGCCCTTTTTTTCTTTCAAATAAACACTTTGTGTTTCGGATGTGTTTGCATGAATCCAAAGAGGAGAATCCCATGGATAAATCGATTCCAGAACGGAAAATACTTCCGGTAAATGCCTGTTTCGATCAAAATGCACGGATCGCGCCGAATGATCCACCGGACAGCTCTGTTCCCAGAAGAAACTACCGTTTAGGCAGATGACCGGATATCGGCCCAGTTCGGCCACCAGGATGAAAGCCAGTGTGGATGCGATGCTAATGGGCAGCGAAACAACATCCGCGGCGATTATGAGTTCGGTTTTTGTTTCATCGAAACAATCTGCCAGGCGGGATGCAAGCTGTAACGCTTGCTTCCAGATTTTTTGAGGAAGAGTCTTGTAGGCTTCATGATTGCGTTCCAGCTTTGTTCCGAAAAGAATGTGATAGGGATCTTGCCATTGCTCAAAACCTCCGAATCCGGGCACCTGGTAGAATTTGTTACAGTGACCTTTTATATGAGGCGTGTGCGGAAGAATTCGCCCTCCTACCCAGTGAATGGTCGCCGGAGGGCCGGTCGGGGATTGGAGCACTTTCCTCAAGGCCCAGGCCGTCTTGACAAGTTCATTTCCAAGTGAATCCGGTGCCAGGCGATAAGAAACCACTGAGATGGAGCGGCCGATTTTCTTAAAGAATTTGTCAATGGTAACCGGGGCGCCGTGTAGAATCGAATCCAGGTGTCTTGCCTTGAGACCTTCAAAAACTGCTGCAAGATCCTGCCAGGAGCCGACACCATAAGCTTCCAGAGCGGCGAGGTTCTCAGCTATTCGACAGTGCCCGATGGAATCATTCATGATGTGCCCTGCAATTCTTCACCGAAACCACAAAGGCTTCGATCCCTTCTGGAAGATCATTTTTACAGCATTGTTTTAATAAATGAAAGAAAAGTGAGAGCGTTTCCCAAATCAGGGCCGTGTTTTCGGAACAATGTTGCCTTCAGCCGGAAATCGTGCGGTTTTTTTGGTGGCGGTAAATAAAACAAAACGCTGCCGCTGCGAAAAAAACAAGAACCATCGAGATAAACTGAGATGTGGACAAAAAAGATGATTCTTGCGGAGAAAGTCCCATCAAGCGGTTGAAAAAAGGAGTTTTCCATTCGGTTATGAATCCCCTGGCGGGGTCTCCCCTGAATGCCTCAGTCAGGAATCGCAAAACACCGTAGAAGACGAGGTAACAAAGAATCACCGCACCATGAAACGGTTTTTTTCGCTCAAGGAAAACAAGGCCCAGAAAAATCAGGCATTCGCCCAGTGCTTCATAAAGCTGGACAGGGTGAAGAGGAGGGGTTGTTGCTGCATCGGCTGCCAAAAAGCCGGACTCTTGAAATTCGTTGAATGCTACGGATTCAATAGGAAACCGTGCAGATGGAAAACCGGTTGAAACCTTGCCCCAACAACACCCAACCCCGAAACAACCGATACGGCCCAGCGCATGGCCTATGGACAATCCCGGGGCGACCATATCAGCCGCCATGGCAAAGGATACCTTTTTCATGCGGACCACAAGGGCCCCGGCGCCTAGAGCTGCTATCACGCCTCCGTAGAAAACGAAACCGCCGTCCCAGAATTTAAGTGCCGTCCAAGGTCTATCCGCGAAAGCATCCAGATTCATAATGACATAGAAAGCCCTGGAGCCTGCAATGGAAGATATCAATATCCAAAACAAAAGGTCCAGCATATCGTCGCTGGAAATAGTTGTAGGCCGGCTTCGCCTGTAAATAACCAGGAGAGCTGTCAGATAACCCAGAGCCATCATGAGCCCATAAGAACCGACAATCATGGGATGACCGAAGAGGTCGAATTCAAACAGTTTCGGATACACTGTCCCTGCTCCCGGAGAGGGATTTGTAAAAATAGATTGTGGCTGCCACGATAAGAAGGCTGATGATCTGGGAGGTGCTTAAAAAGAGCCAACTTCCTCTCATATCCGCCCTTAGGAATTCAAGCAAGACTCTGCCCATGGAGTATAGGCCCAAAAACGCGATCATCACCTGGCCGTTGAATCTTTTCGCCGGGCGGACCCAAAAATAAACGAAAAAGAAGATAAGAAGATTGGCCGCTGCCTGGTAAAGCTGCGTGGGATGCACGGGAAGCGATGGCATGTTGCTTCCGGCGAGCAATCCATCCCTGTGTTGTTGCCAGGAAGCAAGGCTTCCCGCTGGAAACACGGCAGCCCATGAAGCTTCCGTCGGCTTTCCGAAACAACACCCGTTTAGGTAACAGCCTATGCGACCGAATGTCAGGCCGAGAGGAAGAAGGAAGCCGTAAACATCCACGATCTTGCCCCAGTCTAGTCGGTGTCTTTTTGCAAAAACATATGCAAAAAGAAAAGCGGCCAAAAAACCTCCGTAATAAGTTAAGCCTCCCTGCCAACCACGGAACGCGGCAAGGCAATCCCTGGGGGGGTGACATTTTCCACTTCCCAGGGAGCAAACGTATTGAAGGTCACCCAATTTGCACTGCGCATCGGTGATGCAGCTTTGGTGTTCCAATCCCACCGCGGGAAGAGTTTCCGGGTTTATACACAACATTATGTAGTCCCGGAGCATTCCATCAAACAGCACGTGGGCCAATCGTGAGCCTATCATCGCGAAAATAACGAGGTAAACCCACATGTCCGTCATCTTTACAACATCGACACCTGTTCGGCGGCTTTCCCTTCGGGCGAGAAAAAGACTCAAACCGAACGCCAGGGCGAGAAGAAAAAAATAGGAAGGGATTACAATCCGGCCGATGAAAGGAATCCCGCTTTCCCAATCTATGAGTTGAGGCTTCATTTACGCTTCTTCGTTCGCTTTTCTATTTCGTTTCTCACCCAATATGTCCCAGGCGAGAAGAACAATTCCTATGGTAATGGCGATATCGGCTACATTGAAAACAGGCCAGTCGACACCTTTTTGCCAATCTATGAAATCAACTACATAACCCCATCTAATCCTGTCGTGCAGGTTGCCGAGAGCTCCTCCAAGCAACGAAGCGAGGCCGAACCTGGCTTTGACTTCCTCTTGCGCGGAGGAAAAGATGAGAACACAGACAATGAGTATGGAAACAACCGACATGCTCGTCAACAGGATTGATCGCCAAGTTTCTTCCATGAAAGACAAGAAACCCCATGCTCCGGCGTAGTTTCGGACATAGGCCAGGCTCAACCATCCGCTGATCAATTCCCTGCTCCCGCCTTCTCCAAGAGCCTTTTGCGCCCATTGTTTGGAGCAGATATCCAGGATCAGCCATGCAAACATTACAACTGTGAGAGGGATGAGACCGGGAAGGGAGGCAAGAAAGCCACTTGCGGGTTTGCCATCTTTGTGGATTTGTTCACCGGAATTCATAAGCGCTGAGATTACCAGCAGGGACCCGATCAAGCAATACCACGCTCGATTCAACGTTGGGGCTTTTAAGCCGAATGGATTTGAGCTATACACGGGTTTATGATGAAAAAGCCGAATTTGCCCCACTTGCGTGATTGTGACTACTTGGTGATAGGTTCGGGAATCGCTGGTTTGTATTTTGCTTTGAATGCAGCGGTTCATGGAAAAGTCGTGATAGTGACGAAGAAAAAGGCCGGGGATTCGAATACGTGGTTGGCCCAGGGTGGAATAGCATCGGTACTGGGAGACGATGATTCTTTTGAATCTCATATACAGGATACGGAAAGAGTCGGCGCCGGCCTTTGTAAACACGATATTGTGGAGATTGCTGTTCGGGAAGGCCCTACTTGCATAAATGATCTGGCGGATCGTTTCGGAGTGCGCTTCGACACGCAAGAAAAGGCTGTATCCTACGACTTGGGCAAGGAGGGAGGGCACAGCCATCGCCGAGTTGTTCACGTTCGGGATCTTACGGGACAGGAGGTTGCGGAAAGGTTGCTTGTCGCTGTGAAAAATCATCCCGACATAGAGTTGTATGAAGACTGCATGGCCGTGGATCTTTTGAGTACCGCCAAGTATGGAAAACCAAACGCATGTTTCGGTGCTTATGTTCTGGACAAGATTAAAGGTGAAGTTTGCACTATAGTCTCCCGCGTCACCGTAATGGCTACAGGCGGCGCGGGAAAGGTGTATCTTTATACATCCAACCCGGACGTTGCTTCCGGGGATGGTGTGGCCATGGCGTATCGGATAGGCGCGTCAATAGCGAACATGGAATTCATACAGTTTCATCCCACGTGTCTATATCATCCGGAAGCAAGGTCGTTTCTTATAAGCGAAGCCTTGCGGGGCGAAGGGGGGCGGTTGGTTTTGGAATCCGGCGAGAGATTCATGAGAAAGTATCATCCCGACGGGGAACTGGCCTCCCGGGACGTGGTGGCCAGGGCGATAGACGATGAACTGAAGAGAACGGGAGATGATTGTGTTTATCTGGACATGACCCATTTGCCGGCCCCTTTTCTAAAGGATCGGTTTCCCAATGTTTATGAAACCTGTTTTTCCTACGGGATTGATATCACGAAAAGACCCATTCCAGTGGTTCCTGCGGCTCATTACATGTGCGGTGGAATTCAAACCGATTCATTCGGTCGGACCCACATTCCGAATCTGATGGCTGTCGGTGAGGTAGCCTGTACGGGGTTTCACGGTGCCTGCCGTATCGCGTCCAACTCGCTTCTTGAAGGGCTGGTTTTCGGTCGGAGGGCTGCTGAAGCGGCTGAAAAAATGGGTTGGCGAAAACCTGATGGAGTGGCCGAATGGAGCCCGGCGGGTGCCACCGATTCAGATGAGGCCGTTGTTGTAAGTCATAACTGGGACGAAATCCGTCGCTTGATGTGGAATTACGTAGGAATTGTCAGAAGCACGAAAAGGTTGCAAAGAGCCAGGGCACGGATCGGGCTCATCAGGGAAGAGATAAAAGAATACTATTGGAACTTCAAGATCACCTCTGATTTTCTGGAGTTGAGAAACCTTGCTCTTGTTTCGCATCTTATCATTGCATCAGCGCAAAGCCGGAATGAAAGCCGTGGTTTGCATTATATGTTGGATTACGGAGAGCCGGTGAAGGGAATGGAAAGGGATACCGTGTTTATGAGGGGATCCGGCCCGTATCCTTTGTAACAGTGGATCTGAATCAGTTTTCGGGCCTGTAATTGGCTACGCAGACGCCCATATCACAGATTTCCATGGCACCGCAATCGCTGCGGGAGTCGCAAAGCGGTCGGCAATAAGTGTTGGCGCAAAGGCAACCCTTGGCTTGGCACATTTCCAGTTCGGAACAATCGCTGCTGAAAACGCAAGCGTTTTCATGTTCTCCGGATGTGTCCGGAGTGCAAATGTTTTCGCCCGAGCAAACCTGGCTGTAGGGACAATCATCGGATTCAGTGCAAGTGTAGATGCATTTTCCGGTATTGGAACAGATGCGGTCTTCCCCGCATTCTTCATTGGATTCACAATAGGTCTTCGTGTCTCCGCAAACAGGGTTTTCCTCGGGGACGCAGCGATTACATTCAGGGTTGCACACGTAGCCTGCTTCGCAGTCGTCGTCTTCGCGGCAGCCCGGCTGGCATCTCATGATGTTTTCATCATCCGGTTCACATATAAGCCCGGCGCCACAATTGTTGTCGTTTTCGCACTCATGATTGGGCTCGGCAGCGGGTCCGCAGTAGCCTTCTTCCAGGCATCGCTCGCCTTCGGCGCAGTCTCCGTCGAATTCGCATGTTTTAGCGCAAATTCCGTCAGGGGTGCAGTGCTCGTCAATCGCGCATCCTGCTTCGCAGGGAGAATTGTCAATTTCCCAGCAGAAACACGAATCGATGTCACAGGCAAAACACCCTGAGTCGTCACAATATACGGGCCGGCACTCTGCGCTTTCTGATTTCGAGCAGGCGGGAATTGAAAGGGCTGCAATCAAGACAACCCCGAAAAAACTGAAGCCACGCATGTTTCACCTCCGATTGATTTGCGTCCATCCGATGTGTAGCATCTAACATGAAAGGACGCGAAGCTTATTTTCTTGAATACCTATCTATTCAGGTACTATTCAATATTCATGCCATGAAGTTCTTGTGTAAAGCCCTTTTTCCCTGGGATATCACGACCTATCAACCTTGTGTGTGAACAAGTGTTTACGTGTGGGTGTTTTGGCTGTTGTTATCAGTTCACGATCTTGGAGTGGATCCCTGTTTTTCAAACAGGGATCAAGGCAGTGGATCCGGAGGGATACGGAAGGATCCCCAAGGATCTGCAAGTTCCATAAAACCCGAGATTATTGGAATCTGCATCAGGATACCATGTTTCCAGGATTCTTGACTTCCCTGTACAAATATCATATCGCCCATCTGTCGTGATTTCTGAACAGTCCGGGTGTTGACCGGAAATGGAGTAAGCTATGACAAGATTAATCCAGGAAAAGGTGGAGATAAAGCCGGCTGACGGGAAATTGGGTGTGTTAATACCGGGCTTAGGGGCCGTGGCCACAGCATTCATTGCAGGTGTTGAAGCAGTTAAAAAGGGTTTGGGACAGCCCATTGGTTCGTTGACCCAAATGAGTACGATAAGGCTGGGAAAGAGAACGGATGATCATTCGCCCATGATCAAGGAGTTTGTTCCCTTGGCGGACATGGCGGATCTGGTTTTCGGTGGTTGGGATATTCATGGAGAGAACGCATATGAAACAGCCTTAAGAGCCGAGGTTATGGAACAGCCTCTTCTCGAGAAAACCAAAGAGGAATTAGCCGCTGTCAAACCAATGAAAGCGGTATTTAAAAGGGATTACGTGAAAAACCTGGAAGGTCCTCACGTCAAGGAAGAGCGTAACAGCTGGGAACTTGCGCAGGCCCTGAAAGAAGATATCAGGGCTTTTAAAGACGAACACGGTCTGTCACGGGTGGTCATGGTCTGGTGTGCAAGCACTGAGACTCATATGAAGCCCGGTCAGGTTCATGAATCGTTGGACAGGTTTGAAAAGGGGCTAAAGGAAAGCGATCCATCTATTCCTCCGTCCATGATTTACGCTTACGCCGCGCTGAAATCGGGAGTTCCTTTCGCCAACGGCGCACCGAATTTAACTGTTGATGTACCAGCGCTGCGCGAATTGGCCGTCTTGCAAAAGGTGCCGATAGCGGGAAAGGATTTCAAGACGGGACAGACTCTAATGAAAACCATCATCGCCCCTGGACTGAAAGCTCGTATGCTGGGAATCGAGGGATGGTTTTCCACCAATATCTTGGGAAATGTCGACGGGCTGGTTCTTGATGATCCGGGTTCTTTCAAGACCAAGGAGGAAAGCAAACTGTCCGTATTGGACGTGATTCTTCAGCCGGATCTTTATCCGCAGCTTTATGCCGGCCTGGATCACAAGGTGAGGATTAACTACTATCCTCCTCGAAAGGACAACAAGGAAAGCTGGGATAACATCGATATAAAGGGATGGATGGGTTATCCCATGCAGATAAAAATCAATTTCCTCTGCAGGGATAGTATTCTGGCTGCTCCCGTGGTTTTGGATCTGGTCCTGTTCATGGATCTTGCTCAACGTGCAGGTATGTACGGCATCCAGGAATGGCTTTCGTTTTACTGGAAGAGTCCCATGACCGCGCCGGAACTCTACCCAGAGCACGATCTTTTCATTCAATTGAGCAAGTTGAAAAACACTCTCCGGCATATCAAGGGCGAAGAACCGATAACCCACATCGGACTTGAATATTACAAATAGCAAAAGCCTCATTTAACGCCGTGTCGTTGTCCCGTTTTTGAAACCATCATTATTTGTACGGGTTCGTTAAAACAGTTCCTGGAACCTCGTGTGTGCGGATTCCGCAACGATTTTTTTGTCGAAGCCCGAAAAGATCAAAAGGTCGATGCTTTAGATGTTGGCGAATGGTCTGGTGAAGCGATCGTTTCCGATGTTGGAAAGATCGAAAGTTTAAAAAAGAATGAGGAGTAAAACAACTGCTGAAAAAAAGCTTGTTTTCTGCCGGACTCTATTTTGAAATATTTGACGATTTGGGTTTGATTTCGACTCGTTTTTGCGTAAAAGTAATATAGCTGTAAAAGTTTTATCTATCCAATCATCAAGGAGCAAATTCATTTGGCCAGAAAAAAAAAGATACCGTCAATAGACTATTCCATCAAGCTCATCGTTGAACGCATTACTTCTGATCTGGGAGCCGAAATCCACAAGCTGGCCTCTTCGGTCGCAAATATTAATAAGCGTTTGGCAGTGTTGGAAAAAACCGTTGACAGGCTCAAGCAGGAAGAAAATTGGGCGTTGGTACGAAGTGAGTTGGGAATAGGCATCGGAAACCGCAAGAGAGTTTCCAAGGATCACGCTCATCAGGTAATCTTGTCCAGACTTAGAAAGGGTGAAGGGGATTTTGTTTCTTCGAGGGAATTGGGAGGTCCACTTGGAATAGGCCGGGCCACGGTTGCTACCAGGATCAAGGAACTGAAAAAAAAGGGATACCAGATTGCGAGTTCTCCGAGAAAGGGATATATTTTAAAAGAATAATCATCTGGTATACGGGGGGGTGTTCTATTTGTCGGAGTGAAAACATCTGTTAACCAACACCCGGATTTATAGGTTGTGCGAACGGGCGAGTGGATCTTTAACCGGGTAATAAAAGGAGAAGGTTTATGTTGCGTCTGTTGATAGCCGGTTTTTTTGTGATGACAGCCGTGACTTCTTCGGCATGTGCACCAAAGGTGGACTGCGATGAGCTGAAGAAAAAATTGGATGGATGTGCCGAAGAAATTCTTTGGTCGCTGAAACATGAAGCAAAAGAAAATTACAACAAACATGAAGACAAGTCCAAGGTCAAAGAGGAGCTTCAAAAAGGGGTCAAGGAATTGCGAGAAACGCTTGAAGATAAGATATACAAGCCGTGCAAGAATCAGGACGGGCGAGCAAAAGATGCCAAGGAATTGAATGAATGTCTTGAGAAAGAATCTTGCGATGATTTTGCGGCTTGTCTGGTGCAATTCCTCAAAAAGTGAAGCATTTAAGGCATTGGGTGAAAAAGCATCTTGCCGGGTTCGGCGATTGTTTTTTGTTGTGATCATTTTGCAAATGTGGATCCAGGGGTGCGGAGCGGGGGGGATTCCTTCCCCGGAAGCGGTCGGCGAGGCTGCAGGGTTGGCTCATAAGTGGAGTTCCGCGGTTAAACGATTGGACGCGGAAGCGTTGATGCGTCTTTTTCTGGATACATGTCTTTTGGAGTGCCGGGGTTTTGGTTTTCATCTTGAAAATGAAATTTTCGACGGCACTGTGCTTCGTTTTTCGTGGAGGGAAAGAGATCAACATGGAAGTCTGGCAGGGGATCTGGCGGGACATTTGGCCGCGTACCGCAGGGTGGAAAGAGCCGAGATATCAGTTTCTCGTTTGGAATATCTTGGTTCCCGAAGCGCAAGGGCCAGGTTTCGCATATTGGTGGACGGCATCCTGATCACAGGGCACAGACGTTCGGATAGGGGATCCGTGGAAGTGCTGTTGGAAAAACGCGGGGGATCCGCTTCCTGGCTGATTTCACGTTTTGTCACCAGCGAAATGGAAACCCTTGTTTCCGTCAATCCGGGATTCAGGAAGACCGGCGTGTTGAATGAATCACGTTCTCGGCATGAAGAACTCGGAGGGAGAAGATTGTCGGCTCATATCCATGTGTGGGACGAAAGCACGGACGAAGAAGAAACCCCCTTGATTTTGATTGCCTCGGGATCTGAAATAGGTGTCTGGGGGAGGGAAGAGGCAAGGGGATGGAGAAAAATTCAAACACTTTCCACGGGCGTGGGTGAAATATCGGCATTGCAGTATGTCAACATCGGAAAAGAACCCCATCTCGTCGTGGCTACCCAAAAACATTCTCTTTTTCGGTTTGTCAGAGATGAAGGGCACCGGCCGTTTTCATCGGTTGCTGGTTCCTTTCCGAGGCCGGGTTTTTTGAAAACCGGTTTTGGAAACATGAAGAATCATAGGATTTCCCATTTAACAGCATTCGCCGATGCGAAAAACGGGAGGCTGGGTTTTTATCTTGCAATCGATGAAGATGAGAGATCGGCCAAACCTATGCGGGATCCCTCTTTCTCCAAAGACTTTGTGTTCTGGATTGACCCGGACGGGAAAATCGAAACCCGGGAAGTTGTTTTCCCAAGTGAAGATGAGGGTTCGGCCGAAACCCATGGTTTGTGTTTTCTTGGTGTGATTTCCAGCGGGAGAAGAAAGCGATTCGTCTCCTCTTCATCACCCTACATGTTGAAGGTCACGAACAGGGGTTCATGGATAATCTCCGGGAAAGAGAGTCCTACTCGGATATCGAGATCCTGGGACACCGGTTGTGTTGTGTGCGATTTCAACAACAACCGACAGGATGAATGGCTTGTGTCCGGTGTTGGAAATCCTCGCCCCTGGATGTACGACAAGCCCGGTTTTCCCCTGCCTTGGCGTGGGCTTGTTTCCCCGAAAAGGTGGAGAAAGCGAATCCGTGAAGCGGCTCGGGGTTCTGTAGTCTATTCCAAGCAGGGAGAAAACAAACGAATTGATAAATCGGCCCAAGGCGGTTCATTACAAGAGAGGTTTTCAGATTACCCGGGATGGGTAACCTCCCCGCAGGCTGTGGATTTGAACGGGGACGGCATTGCGGAAGTAACAGCGATTCAAAAAGGGATGATAGCGGATTCTTCCAGGGTGGGGATTTTTTGGGGGCGCGAGTTTCCGCGTTTGTGGGATTCAGGCAAACCGCTTGAGATACCTGAAGAAATGCTCAAAGGAGAAAGCCGGACGATCCTTCTCCAAAGAAATCCGGATGGCACTTATTCGGATCTTGCATTTGTTTTGGGGCTCATGCCGGAAAGAGGGGGCGCGGGAATAGCTTCTATTTCTTTTGGAGATATTCTCGGCCATGGAGCGATGGACATGCTCGTTCTGAAAAAAGATGGAAGTGCAGAGGTGTGGGCCAATGAACTGCCGCAGAAGGCCAGGATTCGTCTTCGGGTAAAAGGGGATCGGAAAAACCCTAACGTCGTCGGAGCCCTCTTGGTTGTTACGCCGCAAAGCGGGGGAAAGACAGTGAACAGAAACATTGACGGATTGGACGGTGGGCGGGCTGTTATCGGTGTAGGCACCGATTCCGTTGCAAGAGTCGAAGTAGTGTGGCCTGATGGCTTTGCGCGGACTTGGGAAAATCTTTCAACCGATTATCTTCACGTGCTCACGCGAAGCGGAGAAAACTGAAAGGTTGTAATGGGGGGGGTATGGATCCGCGTACCTATCCGGAATTTGTTTTTGAATTAAGGGGTGACTCAAAAGTAATATACTGGAACAGACTTGCAAGTCGGTTCTTTGTTGTCGTTGAAAAAATGAGGCGAGCTGCAATTGTTTCGCAAAAATGATGGCAGGACCATCTATTTCAGGTTGCTCAGGATTTTGTTTGCAGCTTTTATCATCAAGGGCTTGTCGGTTGCCAGGTAAACCTTTTCCGGTTTTGGGTGCCTGTGACCACGAACTTCATCAATGATCGATCTTGCGATTTCGATGGTCGGTATCCCGGAAGCTTCGCTGCTTGTCAGGGGAGGGATTGCCAGTGTGTTGAAATTTTTGACGTTTCCAGCAACAAGAGCAGCACGTGCCGCCCGGCGGATGCTTTCAACGCCTACTCGATCTCCAGGGGTCAACTGGATGGGTACGTGAATAAGAAACGGAGCTGTGATGGGGCCACCAGGGGATACGAAAGCGGCTCCAACCGCGATTGGAGCTACTTCCACCGCTTCTTTTTCGACAGCTTCTCCACCCGCTTCCTTGATTCGAATACCCAGATCCGAAGTAAGCGCTCCGGTGGTGGATGTGGGAAGAACCACCGCATCCACTTCGATTGTGAAAATGTCCTGGCTGACTATGTGAAACTCTACATCGCCTGTAAGTTGGCGGGGCATGTGGATCCTCTTCTTTAAATTCTCTAAATAGGTTCGGAAGAGTCCGATATCATTGCAACGATCCACATGTCAAGCAGACTCTGAAGCAGCGTATTCTTTTTTCTGCAAAGCTTCTTTCATTTCCAGTGCTTTTGTCCCTTTTATCAATTCTTCCAGTCCTCTCTCGTCCAGCGCTCCGGGTTGAAGATAAACAACCGTTGAATTTTTTAGAACTGCTATTGTTGGAATTGACCTTACGCCGAATCCAGCGGCCAGTTCCGCTGCAGTTTCTATGTTGCATTTTGCAAAAACAATATCATCGTGTTTTTCTGAAACTTTTTCGAAAACAGGTCCGAACATTCTGCATGGCCCACACCACTCGGCCCAAAAATCTATGAGAACGATTTCGTTGTTTTCGATGATTTCATGAAAATTCTTTTCGTCTATTTCCTTTACCATGGTGCGCCTCTCTTTCCGTTTGTCTTGTGTTTCTGCTCTATCTATAAGATTGGAGCCGAAAAAAGGGGAAAAGGATTCATTTTCTCGGAATGAAGCACATAAGAGAACTTTGCGTCATGGAATGAACGAATCAATTTGCAAGTGGTCAGTGTCTTGATGTATGTCGTTTTCCATTGACCCGACAGGATTGAAAGATTGTTTGGAAAGCCATGAAAACAGATCTCGAAACCCGGTTGATCGCCGAAATCGTCGAAAAAATAAAATTCCGGGCCGAACAAGAACAACAGATTTGTTCTAAAAAAGGTCTTTTCCACAATTCCTTGTTGATAACAGGAATGAGAGGTTGTCTTCCCGGATGGGTGTTGGCCGAACTCTACAAGTCCGTGATAAGGACTTCCGGAAAAGACGAGTCCGAGACTGCGAAGGCGAATCTCCCTCTCATCGTGGTTATCACACCGAGCGACGCCAGGGCTTATGCGCTGGCGGAAGAAATCCGCTTGTTTTTGGGTGACTCCCCCTTCGGGGAAGATCACATGAAAATACCCTGGGCGACAGTGCTTCCACATAACGCGAAAACGCCTTTCGAAGATACTGGATCGGACATGGAACTAGAGCTGGAACGTATGGGAGTTCTTTTTCGTCTGAGCCAGGGGTTTATGGGGCCGTTTCTTTTTTTGAGTGCGGTTTCCCTGGGACAGCTTTTTATGCCCAGGAATGTGTTTGCGGATATGTGTGATGTTGTAGGTCCAGGCCAGGAGATGGACAGGCAGGATTTGATAAGAAGTCTGGATTGCGCCGGATACAGGCGTATGCCGCTGGTTGAAGATCCGGGTTGTTATGGAGTGCGCGGCGCCATCGTGGATATTTATTCTCCCGCAATGTCGGGACCGACGAGGGTGGAGTTCGACGGAGATCGCATCGTGGATCTAAGGCGGTTTCACCCGGAGAGCCAGCGGACGGTTTCCCGTATGTCCATGCTCTACCTTCACCCGGTTCGACAAACAATATTGACTGTCCGCGGCAACCCTCGTTTGAAACTTGGAGAGGCAGCGGAACTCTGCGGATGTCCTTCCTCGAAGGCCAACTTCATTTTGGACAATATAAGGGACGGCACGGATTTTTTCGGTTCTGAGTCAATGCTTCCGGCCTTTCACGAGAAACTGGAATCACTGGAATCCTATCTTCCTCGAAACTCCGTGTTTGTTGTTGAGGACCGTGCAGGGGTTTTAACTGAAATGGAAGCGTTACGCTCCTATGCCGAAGCGATTCATCGAGACAGGATAGAGATGCATCGCATTTCTTTTGGACCGGAAGATTTTTTCTTGGAGGAGGAAGAGTACAAAAGTTTGCTGAATCGCCGGACCGCGGTTCGGTGGTTTACCCATGCAATGCCGGCTTGGGATGATTTGAACGGCGAAGAAGTTTCGGACGATATTTCGGCTTTCGAAGAATCCAGATTTGACCTGGAAACCGAGGGGCACTTGGTTTTGGCCGCGGAGACACAAAGAATGGCTTCGGAAAAGGGAGGAGAGATTTTGGCTCCTCTTGCACGTGAAATTCGCAAATGGAGGGAGTCAGGCCTGGAAGTGACGGTGGCGGTTTCGAATAAACGCAACGCGGACAGGTTAGAGTCCGTTTTGAAAGGTTATGGTATAGCGGTTTCCGGATGGGGTGGTAACGGAACCGCACGTGGAGAGGGTGTTTTCATAAGAACAGGAAATATTACGGGAGGTTTTTTGTGGTTTGGCGGCGGAGCCTGCACGGTTTCCGAAAACGAATTGCTGGGAGTCGGAAAAAAAAGAGCATCGACCCCGCGTTCCAAGAGTCAACCATCTACCGACTTGAGTCGCTTGAAGGAGGGGGATTATGTTGTGCACGAAATCCACGGGGTGGGACGGTATGGAGGCTTGACGCGGCAGGTGATGGGAGATGTGCCGGCTGATTTTCTTGTGATCCATTATGCTGAAAACGACAAACTCTATCTTCCTGTTCACAGGTTTTCTCTTGTGCAGCGTTATGTCGGTGGTGGTGGAGAACGGGGCCCCAAGTTGGACAGGCTGGGAGGGCGCACGTGGGAGAAAAAGAAGAAAAAGGTCTCTGAAGATGTCAATCGTCTGGCCGAACAACTTCTCAAGACCCAAGCTCAGCGAAGTGCTTTGACTGGTCACAATTTCGGAAACGGCGGGGAGATAATGACAGCGTTCGAAACAACTTTTCCTTTCGAAGAGACCCCCGACCAGGCGGCTGCAATTCGTGACGTGATCTCCGACATGATGTCTTCGGCACCCATGGATCGCTTGGTTTGCGGAGATGTAGGTTATGGGAAGACTGAAGTCGCGATGCGGGCCGCTGTGCTGGCGGTGCTCGACGGGAAACAGGCAGCTCTGCTGGCTCCGACAGCAGTCCTGGTCGAGCAGCACTTCGCCGGATTCAAAGAGAGGCTTCGTTCCTTTCCTATAACGATTGATGCGTTGAGCCGGTTTCGCGGTGCCAAGAAGCAGGCGAAAACGCTTGAAGCATTGTCCATGGGAGCGGTCGACATAGTCGTGGGCACTCACAGGCTGTTGTCTTCGGATGTAAGGTTTAAAGACCTCGGCCTGGTGATAATCGATGAAGAGCAGAGATTCGGTGTGGCTCAGAAAGAAAAGCTGAAGAACATGCGTTCTCTGGTGGATGTTTTGAGTTTAACGGCTACGCCTATTCCACGCACTATGCAGATGGCTCTGTCGGGACTCAGGGACATGAGTGTAATAGCAACGCCTCCCCCGGATCGCAGAGCAGTTCACACCTATGTTTGCCCCTATTCCCCATCAACGGTAGTTCGTGCGATACGCCAAGAACTTGAACGCGGAGGGCAGGTGTTTTTTGTGGTTCCCAAAATCGGTGATGACGGTTCAAGAGGTTCATCAAAAGAGCTGGATGATTCCACTCAGAAATCCGGAATAACATCTATTAAACAGTGGGCCGAACAGATTCAGCAGTGGTTGCCTCAAGCCAGGGTTGTAACTGCTCACGGGCGCATGGAAAACCGTCATTTGGAAAAGGTAATGGTGGAATTTGTCAACGGAGCCCATGATGTTCTTGTCGCCACAAGCCTGATTGAATCCGGTCTGGATATTCCCAGGGCGAACACAATGCTTGTAATGCAAGCAGATAGGTTCGGTTTAGCTCAGCTCTATCAACTGCGCGGAAGAATCGGTCGTAGCAGCTCTCAGGCGTATTGTTATTTCATGGCCGACACATTGACCGGGTTGACGGAAAAAGCAACCCAACGTCTTGCAGCGCTGGAGAGGTTGTCCAGGTTGGGATCGGCTTTCAATTTAGCCACCGAGGATTTGGAAATCAGGGGGGCGGGCGACGTCATGGGAAAAAAACAATCGGGACAAGTGGCGGCAGTGGGGTTTGAAACGTATTTTAATATGCTTGAAGAATCGGTCGCCGCTCTAAAGGGAGAATCAATAGAAAGGGAAAAAGATTGCGATCTGAGTTATGACATTCCTGCGTATTTTCCGGATGACTGGGTTTGCGAGCCGTCGGCAAGACTTCATTATTACCAGGCTATGGCTCACTGCGAGGATGCTGAGGCCGTGGCCTCGTTGATCGCTGAAATGGAGGATCTTTTCGGCGGACCCGTGCCCGAGGAAGCTGTCTACCTGGCCCAATTGACGATAGCCAAGTTGCAGGCGAAAAATCTCGGCGCTGAAAGTCTTGAAATATCCAAGTCCCGATTGATGTTGACTATAGGAGAAGAATCTCCCTTGGCACCGGCCGAGGTTTTGAAACTTATGCAGTCGAACGCGAGGTATAAACTAAGACCGCCCAGACAACTTTTGAAGAGATTGGCTTCAGAAAGCCACAAGGAGCGAGTGGAAGAGATCAAAAACAGCTTGAAAGAGCTTGAGGGCTGTGTTACTCGGATATGCTGACGAAAGAAATGTCACAACGTTCGGGAATTTAACAATTTATTTACATCCAAGGAGTTGATTTCATGTGGAAAGGAACCCTAAAAACAACAGGCTTGTGCCTGCTTGTTATTCTGCTGGGAGTTTCTTGGGGTTGTAGAAAGAGACAACCGGAAGCCGAACAAGAGCTGGACGAGCGGAAAGCAAAAGATGGTCGTGAAGATCCTGAGAGCTTCCAGGTGCCTCCGTGCCCGGAAGAGGATAAGGACAAAATAGTGGCAAGGGTAAACGGTGTGGAAATAATGAAATGTGAACTCTACGACAAAATCCACCAGTTGAGTCCTTACATAAGGCGCAGGTATGCCACTCTGGAGAGAAAGAAAGAGTTCTTGGACAGGATAATTCGTTTTGAGTTGTTGGCACAGGAGGCGGAGAAGAAAGGCTTCAACAAGGATCCGGAGGTGTTGCGATCCAGAAATGAAGTCATGGTGCAGCAGATTTCCAGGCAGTTGTTCCAGGAAAAATTTGATCCGAACGATATTACTGAAGAAGAGCTGAGAGCCTTTTACGAAAAGCATCAGGGTGATTATAACAAGCCTGCGATGATTCGTATCAGCCACATCCTGTTGGATTCAAAAGAAAAAGCGGAAAATATTCTCGAAGAAGTTAAAGCTGCGGACGCGCGTGAGTTCCGGCAGTTGGTTAAGGAGCATTCCATTGACGAGGAGACAAAAGAGAGGGGAGGCGATTTGCGGTACTTTGCCGAGGATGCTGATAATATTCCAAGACCCATTGTAGAAGCTGCTTTCAAAATGGAAAAGCGGGGAGACACTGCGGGTCCGATCAAAACGGATCAAGGATGGCACATTATAAGGATGGCCGGGCGACGACGACCCATTGAACGAGGCTTTCAGCAGGTCAGACAGCTTTTGCAGAATCGCCTTCTTCGACAGAAACGCATGGACGCCCAGGAAGCATTCATTGATGAATTGCAGAAAGGGACTCAGCCGTTCGAAATATTTGAAGAGAACTTGAAGTATGTAAGGATATGTCCTGGTCCCGATACTACAAAGCAAGGGATACCCAGGGCAAAACACCCTGATCACCGCGGACATGGTCATAGACATGACGGCGAATAAGAATCCGAAAAAAGCATTTGGAGGAAGCCGGTAATGAGGAAAAGAATTAACGAAAAATGTAAAATATTGTCGGCGACGTTGTTGATAATGGTCGCCGGAGTTGTTGCAATAGGATCAGTGTGGGCGCTTCAGGATCGGGGAGGAGGTGGAAGAAGGGGAAAACGCGCGCGTGCAGCAGAGGCGGAGAACTGCGAAATTCCGGAAAGCGATCGCAAGAAGGTACTTGCCAAGATCGGAGAGACGGTGATTACCGTTGGGGATTTTGCAGATGAAATAAACAAGAAAAGTCCCTACTTGCGTGCCCGCTACGAAACGATGGACAAGCGGAAAGATCTGTTAAACAGCATTGTGCGGCGTGAGCTTTTGGCAGCTGAAGCAGTCAGGAGAGGGCTCGAGAAGAATCATGATGTGCAAAGAAGCATGAAACAGGTCATGATTCAGAAACTTCTGAACCACGTTTTCGAAGAAAGAGTCAAGAAGGCGGGGATCCCGGAAGAAGAACTTAGAAAGTT
Organism: Myxococcales bacterium; assembly: GCA_007131745.1. The sequence goes on along the minus strand of SLPX01000035.1, from coordinate 66,269 downwards.
CTATCAAGAGCACTTAAACGAATATGACAAGGCCGAGCAGGTTAGAATCAGCCACATACTTGTTGCAGAAAAAGATGCAGCACAAGGTGTGCTCGCGGAAGCGAAGGAAAAGGGCGGGGATATGCGTGAATGGAGGGAGTTGGTTAGGAAACATTCTGTCGACAAAGAAACGAAAGCCAGAGGCGGGGATCTGCGCTATTTTCCAAGAGACGCCGAAAACATCGACAAGAATATAATAGCAGCGGCTTTTAAACTCCAGAAGCCGGGGGAAATCGCCGGGCCTATCAAGACTTCGGATGGTTTTCATATCATTCGTTTGACTCATCGCAGAAAAGCCTTCAAGCGAACTTTCGATGAAGTGAAAGACCAGATTGAACAAAGAATTTTAAGACGAAAAAGGTCTGAAACGGTTCAGGCTTTCACTGATGAAATCCGTGAGAAAGCCGAGATTGAGATCATGGATGATGAACTGGAAACCCTCCAAGTCGACACTCGTACTCCTGTGCCTGGAAAAGGGCGCGGCAAAGTCGGTGACGTGCGGGATCTCAGGCGGGACATGAGAAAACGGCGGCATAAAGGAGACGGATTTGACGGACCTCCAGGCGGCAGAAAGTTTAAGGGACGAAAAGGACGTCGGGGTCCCGGCAGAGGATTGGAACGTGAAGGAGACGGATTTGACGGACCATCAGGCCGCAGGAAGTTCAAGGGACGAAAAGGACCCGGAGGTGGGAGACACATCCATGGTGAAGGCGACGAGGAGTAACGGGGTTTTAGCGGGCGTGACGACGAGGACGCTCTGTTAGGCGCGCTTTGGGCAAAGCAGCATGGCGGGATGGATCCGCGGTCAATGTGAGCGGGTTTAGGATTTTTCAAGAGTCAAAGATGATATCCAAAAAGACCACAGTACTTCTTCTTGTTACGGCACTGACTTACGCTTTTGTTCCATGGTCTGAATCTTCCGGCAATCCGATTGTCGTAGAAAAAATAGCGGCCGTGGTGGACGGACGGATAATTCTGCTCTCCGAAGTGAATGCACGGGTGCGTCCTTATATGGACAAAATAATGAAAATTGAAAATCCCGAGGCCCGTGAACAAGCGAAAAGAAGGATTCAGAATGAGCAGTTACAGGGACTGATAGAAGAGAAACTGATACTGACGGAGGCGAATCGCAGGAAGATCCGAGTTTCCGAAACCGAGGTCAATCAGGCTGTCAAATCGGTCATGCAAGAAAACAACATAACCTACGAGGAACTCAAGGAGGCGTTGGAGGCCCAAGGTTATCCCATGGAGGAGTACAGGAGAAATTTGAAAAACCAGATCATGAGACTCCAGGTCTTGAATATGGCCGTTCGCTCCAGGATATCGGTGTCGGAAGATGATGCGCGGGCGTTTTATCAAAAACAGACAAGGGCGTTGGGTGTAGACATGAAATTGACGGTCAGTCTTATTTTGATCTCACTTCCTATTACACCTGTCGAACGTCGCGCCGTGATAAAGAAAACCTACGAAAAAATCCATGTTTTGCGCCGTCAGGTTGAGAAGAATCCGGAAAGTTTTGCCTCGCTTGCAAAAAAACATTCACATCATCCTTCCTCTTCGAAAGGGGGGTTTGCAGGCGAAGTAGGACCCGGTGATTTGTCGCCGGCATTGGAAAAGGCGGTTTTTACGACCGACGTGGAAAAAGGGCAGATCGTTGGACCCGTTGAAACCGAAGAGGGAATTTATCTCGTAAAGATAGAAGACAAGGAAGAATCCGAAACCCTTCCATTTGACCAGGTCAAGGATAGGCTCAAGAACCAGATTTTTCAACAGCGGCTCGAAGCGGAAACCAGGCAATGGCTGGATCAGCTTCGGCGAAAGGCGTACGTTGACATCAAGCTCTGACGTTTGTTCCCTTCCTGCCGCGCAATTCTTTGCGGAAAAGCCTTTACTAAATGTCTTGAGGGGACATTGTTTTTGTTGACGGAACCGGAGCAAAGACAAACACCAGAAATCGATTCGAGGCGAATATGAAAAACCAGGAACACAAGGAAAGTTTCAGAGAGTGGGAAGAAAATACTCTCAAAAAAACGCTCGAAAGGTTTCCAGAGCGGAAAAAACGTTTTGAGACTCCTTCGGAACTGGAAGTCGAACGAATTTACACACCTGCTCATCTCGCAGACGAGTGGAATTACACGGACAAATTGGGATTTCCCGGAAACTACCCGTTTACTCGCGGAATCCAGCCTACAATGTATCGTGGCAGGCTGTGGACCATGCGGCAATATTCGGGATTTGCAACCGCGGAGGAAACGAACGAACGCTATCGCTATCTCTTGGACCAGGGACAAACCGGACTTTCAGTGGCTTTCGATTTGCCCACTCAAATGGGTTATGATTCAGACTACGAAATAGCGCGGGGCGAAGTCGGAAAAACGGGGGTAGCGATCAGCAGCTTGGCTGATTTTGAGATGCTTATGAAAGAGATTCCCATGGGCGGAATCAGCACTTCGATGACCATAAATTCTACAGCGGCGATTCTTCTGGCGATGTACGTTACGCTTGCCGAGCGTCAGGATGTGCCGGCCGATCGCATCCAAGGGACCATACAAAACGATATATTGAAAGAGTACGCTGCAAGGGGAACTTATATCTTCCCCGTACAGCCATCGATGAGAGTCATCACAGACATCTTTTCGTATTGCAAGGATAACCTGCCGAAATGGAATCCCATCAGCATAAGTGGGTATCATATCAGGGAGGCGGGTTCCACCGCTGTTCAAGAGATAGCATTCACTTTGGCGAATGGAATAGCCTACGTGGAAGCGGCTCTGAATGCCGGATTGGAAGTAGATTCTTTTGCCGGAAGACTTTCTTTTTTCTTTGCCGCGCATACCGACATCCTGGAAGAGGTCGCCAAGTTCCGCGCTGCGAGGAGATTGTGGGCGCGGATAATCAAGGAAAGGTTTGCTGCCAAGAAAGATCGATCCTGCACTCTCAGATTTCACACTCAAACTTGCGGCCATACCCTTACGGCTCAACAACCGGAAAACAACGTGGTTCGCGTTGCATTTCAGGCGCTTGCAGCGGTTTTGGGAGGAACGCAATCTCTTCATACCAACTCAAAGGATGAGGCTCTTGCCTTGCCGACCGAGGAGGCGGTCACGTTGGCTTTGAGGACTCAGCAGATCCTGGCTCATGAAAGCGGAGTAGCTGATACGATAGACCCGTTGGCCGGTTCTTACGCGGTGGAAGCGCGTACGGACGAGATCGAATCGGAGGCTGAAGCATATATTCGGAAGATAGATGAACTGGGAGGCGCGGCCAGCGCCATTGAAAAAGGATTCATGCAGGATGAAATCGCCAAAGCTTCGTATCGAACGCAAAAGGCGATCGAAAAAGAGGATAGGGTGATTGTAGGACTGAACAGGTTTAAAAGCGAAAAAACCACTGCGCCGATGAAGACGCTCAAAATTGATCCTGAAATTGAAAAGGCCCGGGTTCGTGCAGTTGAGGATCTGAAGAAAAAGAGGGACAATATCAAGGTGAAGGAGTGCCTTGAAGAAATACGGGAAACAGCCAAAGGAAAAGAGAACCTCATGTTTCCCATTTTGAAAGCAGTGCAGGCGTATGCAACTCTGGGAGAAATATCGGATGCGCTGAGAGAAGTTTTCGGTGTATATGTTGCCGTTTGAAAGCGGAGGACTCAATGATTTCGCAAATAGATCACATTGCCGTTGCAGTCGAAGACATCGATGAAGCAGCTGTCTTTTTCAGCAAGGTTTTGGGGCTTGAAGTTTCCGGAAGGGAGGATGTTCCCGAACAAAAGACTCGTGTGGCATTTATCAACATCGGACAGGTTCGCATCGAGTTGGTGCAGCCGATGAGTCCCGATTCCCCGGTTGGCAAGTTCCTGGAAAAAAAGGGGCAAGGTATTCATCATTTGGCTCTACGGACGGATGATATCAATGGAGACTTGGAAAGCATGAAAGCTTTGGGAGTACCCCTTATAGACGATAAGCCGAAAAAAGGAGCGCACGGGGCACAAATAGCCTTCATACATCCGAAGGCCGGCCATGGGGTCCTGGTTGAACTCTGCCAGGAATCATCCAAGTGCGCAAAACCATGAAGAGGCGTTTTCTAAATCCCGTAATCAGGGTATTGATCTTTTGCGGAGCCGAAACCAAATCCGACTTGATAAACGAGATCGGTCTCACCGACATTATGCTTACACAAGGTTCCGGAGAAACCCTGAAGATAAACCGAACCATTGATGGACAGGAGTTGAGATTCCATGTCTCATTTGCCCAGACAGTGGAAGAGACGCGCCAGCGGATAAGAAGCGATTATTTCAATGTGCTGGTTGTGGATGAATCCGACCGAAAAGAAATACAGGAGACAAGAACATTTAACCTTCATGAGGCGATACAGGAGGGAATCGACTTACAGGGGAGAATGCCTTGGAGGTGGGAGCGCACCCTTGTATTGCTTCCCGAAGACCCGTGTCGATTGCCTTTGACCTTTGGTCTGGGCCGCTTGAGGCTGGGGGATTACTGCCTTCGTCCCACGAATCCGGACGGTTTTTTTCAAGCGGTCACCAATGTAGCGGAAATAAGGTCTGAGGTCGGCAAAACAGCGATATGCTTGGCCGGGGGAGGTATTGAAGGGCTCATATATGAAATGGGTGTTTTGAGGGCACTGGATTTTGCCCTCGAAGGAAAGTCAGTGTTGGATTTTGATATATATTGCGGCATAAGCGCTGGTGCGATTCTTGCTTCCGTACTTGCGAACGGGGTTCCACCTGAACAGTTCATCAGGGCTTTTGAGCAGGATTCAACAGCTATCGCTCCAATCGGGCAATCCGTGATATTTGATTTTGACGTGAAAGAATATCTCTCCCGTATTGGACATCTCTTCTCCGGGTTGGGCCGCGTCAAAAAAGGGCTTCCCGGCATAATGGCGTTGTCGCTTCGTTCGGTGCCGGGTGGTTTTTTTGCAGGAGATCGAATCGAGGAACATACCCGCAATGAGCTTGCCAGGGAAGGCAGGTCGGCTGATTTCAGAAAACTAGGAAAAGAACTTTACATAGGAGCAACGGATCAGGACACATCCGAGCACATTGTGTTTGGGGACAAGGGGTGGGAGGATGTGCCGATCCCGGATGCTGTCAGGGCTTCTATGGCTTTGGTGCCTTTCTATTCACCAAAATGGATACGTGGTCGCTGGTTCGTGGATGGAAGCTATACTCGAACAACCGAAGCAGAGGTCGCTCTTGAAAAAGGAGCGAAAATGATTGTTATCGTAGATCCCCTGATCCCGATTCGTTCAACAGTGTCGGGATACGTGAAGGAAAAAGGCGGAGTTTTCGCCGCGATTCAGGGACTCAAAGCTCTCGTTCACACCCGTTTCACCGAAGGGCTTGGAGGTGTGTTGGAAAAACATCCTGATACGGATTTCTACATTTTTAAGCCCGAACAGGATGATATGCGTCTCATGAGTGGATCCCCGCTGAAGTACAATTACCGGATGGAGATACAAAAAATAGCCTTCCGGAGGACTTTGGAGCGGATATCCGAGGACTTTGTGAGAATGGAAAGCGAATGGAGCCGACACGGGTTTGCTTTCAACCCCGATCGTATCAAAAGAAAACTGGCGCGTGACGAATTTGAAATGGATCCCGGAGAAGGATTTTTTGAATAGAAAAGTCCAACGCGTATTTGTGCGGAAGCGTGGGTTCAGATCTCGTCGTTTGAAACATGGCCCAAAAAGGGCAGCACCCGGTTTACGTATTTTCCGTTCGGGTTTCGCGCCTTCAGTTCCAGGAAATATCTCCGGGCTTTTTCTCTGTCGCCCGACAGTGCAGCGGCCATGGCCAGGGCTGCCCAGGCCAGGGGGTCTCCCGGGTTCAAGCGGGTTGTTTCCTCGAGTGCAAAAACAGCTTCAATAAAGCGTCCCGATTCAAGATATGACATGGACCAGTCCAGGAGAACTCCGGATATCTCTTCTTGTTTCTTTTTCATTATCGATTGCATTTTTTGTTCCTTGAAACGACAGGTTCTACCCCATTATGACCGAACCTGAGAAAGCGCCGGCTCTGCGTTTGTCCGCCAGGTATGATTCGAGCATATCCGCGAGGCGGTTTTTTTGTCCCTGGATGATTTTAAGGACAGAGGGTAAGTATTCGCTCGCTCTCTTTCGGCATTCAGATGAGCCTCTTCTTTCATTAAGCTCTTGTCTTAGAGATTGTATGATTTTCAGAGCAGGTGAAGACGATCGCTTGTCCGAACGAAATGAAGCCAAGCAATATTTTGAAACCCTGCCCTTTTTTGAGCTTGTACTTTGCAAACCTGCGGCCGAACGAGGTTTTTTGTGCCTTGCTGCTTTTGATATTCCATAAAGAAGATCGTGCCGGTTTTTTGTCAACCCGACGGCTCCTTTTTGAACTATATGCATTGCAAACACCTCTTTAGTCTTCGCATCTAAAAGAGTGAATCTGCTTCTGTTATCGGAAACTGAACGAAAATGTTGCTGAAAAAATAACTCGATTCACCCATTGCCGCCTGGTCATGGATGCGCTTGCGTGTTTTGCGAAGTTGATATGTGGTGGTTCAGGCTGGTGGAGATGCTATTTCCGCCCGTTGCTTTCAGATTCTTCACTGATGGTTTTCAGAATAACGGCGACTGCTTCATAAAGTTCTTGAGGAATTTCTCGATTCAAGTCCAGTTCCCACAGTGCCCGGGCGAGAGATACATCGTGAAAAATAGGAACACCCGCGCTTTGGGCGGCTTCTCGGATTTTTTTGGCCAGCAGGTTTTGACCCTTGGCGATTACTACAGGAGCGTTATCTTTTTCCCTGTGGTATCTGAGAGCCAGAGCCAGTTTAGTAGGATTGCAGACCACGAAATCCGCATCTGCTACGCTTTGAATCATTGCGCTTTCGAGTATTTCCTGGTGCACTTCTCGGCGGCGGTTTTTGTGTTGGGGATCTCCCTCGGATTCTTTCATTTCCTTGCGTACTTCGTATTTTGTCATCATCATTTTCTTTTGATGGCTGTGCCGGTTGAAAGCATAGTCTGCTATACCAGCCACAACAAACAGAAGTCCCATCCTGATACAAAGCGTTTGAAACACTTCAAAAATTACGGTGGTTATACCCCGAGGGTGTGCTCCCAAAGTACGCATCAGGGAGGGAAGTTGTTGTCTTATCGTGAAATAGGCCAGGAAACCCGCCGCGCAGAAAAACAATAATGTTTTAGCCATAGTAAAGAGGCTTTGTTTGCCTACGAGTCGTCCGAGTCCTTTCATGATGTTTAGATGACTCAACTTGGGCTTCAGTGGTTCCAGTGTGAATAGTCCCCGGGTTTGAAGAAAGCCCGCCGCAATGGAGCCGACAAACACAGCGCCGACAATGGGCGCAAGGATCAAAAACATCTGGGTCAAGCTCAAATCAAGATGTGCACGCAGCAGGGAAGAGCTTGGGTTTTCTGCGGACGTGAAACAGGTTCTCAAAATCAACATCATGCGAGCCGCGCTGTTGGATGCCGTCATTATGATAACCGTCAAACCAGCCCAGAAAACGAACACACCGGAAAAATCCCTGCTTTTTGCGACCTGTCCTTTTTTTCGCGCATCCCGCAGTCTTTTTGGGGTTGGTTTTTCAGTCGGCTCTCCGCCTGGTCTAGGATCCGCCATTTCTTCCTCCTAACGACGAGCGAATGTTGATCCCATTATCGGAAACTGAAAAAAAAATGTGTCAAACCCCTTTAAAAACCCACGCCGGTAATAAATGTAAAGGAATCATAATACAAGGAATCCGTGTCTGTCTTGATGACCCATCTGCGCCATCCCACGGCTGCGGTGACTTGGAGTCTCGACAATGGAAAAATCGAGACGCCTGCCTCGATACCCATTGAATGAGCGAAATGAAACAAATCCTGATTGTATATGTTGCGATGCAAAGCGCCTAGCGTCATTACGAAATCCGCAAAAGGAGTCACCCTTTGTGGAAACTGAACACCGAAGGAGAGAATCGCTGCCAGAGAATGGTTGCGGCTCCACCACTTTTCCCTGGTCTGGGTTGTTTCTCCGCCCCCTTCGATTCCGATGCCGAGCCGAACGGTGCGGAAAACCGGATTTTTCGGACCCGCTATAGCGAACGGATGAAACACCAGAGAGAACTGATGAAATGGACATGCAGAAACAGCGCACGCTGATTTGCTCCAGCGGTATCCTAGGGTCATCCGGGGGCCGAATTGCCACATCCGATCCGAGAGTTTTTCAAGACGGCTTTTTTCGGGGGTCTTCATCTGTTGTTTTAGGGCCAGGTCCAGCCCGGGATCGTCATCGATGAGAAAATCAGGGGAAGCGAAACCCGGTCGGCAAAAGAGAAAACCCGCGGTTAGCATTATCCACAGACATGCCTTGGGGTACGAAAATTTGTTTTTTGGGCAAGCTTTGATGCTTTGAAGCCCGATTTTTTGCATGTGCATCCTAAATACAAGGCTCTGGAGGATCAGCCCTTTCGTCCATGCAATGGCAGCGAGGCGCGCCGTCCGGAGCAGGGCCGAGCGTAAAAGATTTCACCAGCAAATCAAACTCGGGACGTTTCATCGTAAACAGCGAAAAGAACTCCAGATGATACACCAGGCCTGGAATTATTTCGATAAACGAATCCCGCCTATGCCAGTCGTATGTTTTTCCCTCGAAAAACCGGATCTGTCGCCAGTATACATCGTAGACTTTCAGTCCGTCGAGGGTTTCATGTATTTGAACATCTTCTTCTTCGGAGAAAGGATCCAAAAATGCATTCGCGTCGGCTGCAATTTCTTTCAAAAGCTTTTCCGTCGAAGTCGAACCTGATGAAGAGATTTCTTCGATCGTCAGGGAGGTTATTATTTCTGAGTCAAAACTCACGAACGGAGAGTCTGAAACAACAAACACGAAACGGCCTGTCGGGGTCCAGAGATTGCAACTGCGGAAATCTCCATCCTCGCACAGGTATTCCCTGACATGTTTCCATGGAGGCACGAAAACCCGAAAATGAAACCGTTCTTCAATGTCTTGGCAGGTGCTCATGCCGGAAAACCCGCCTTTTCCCCCGTCTACATCCCCGCAGGCTGTATAATGCGGGATGAGGGATAGTAATAGTAAAACGAGCGGAAAATATGAAAGTTTTAAAGTCATACTAAACAAGATACGTAAAAACCTAAGCAAGATCAAAGAAATCGTATGCCTGGTTTTCGGATACTTTAAAAAGTGGCGGGAAACAGTTATCGAAACCAAAAATACGCCCTCATACGAAATTCATGTTAGAATGTCATGTCATGTCGGTACATTTTGGAAAGATATTATCTCAACTTGAAGAATCCATTGAGAAGCTCAAGGTGCGTTATGAGCTTTATTTTTTGGGGCTGGAGAGGTTTGCGCCTATAAAAGACGCTAAAGCAGCGGAACGAACAATCAGGGCGCTTCGCTCAGAGGTGATGGGCAACACAGCTCAGAAATTCAAACTTCGAATGCTCATTCAGCGGTACACGACCTATCAAAGTCACTGGAACCGGATTCAGAGGGAAATAGACGAAGGTAGATACAGAAGGGATCTGGCAAGGATACAGAGAGATTTGAGGAAGCGGGGTGTTCAGGCCAAAGATCTGCTAAAGGCCCGTACCGCGAGTGAGGTGGAAGTGGCCTTGATGAAATACATGAAAGAGGCGCGTGAAATAGAGGCGCAAAAAGCCGCCCGCGAAAATGGTGTGCAGGAAGCGTCTACCAAAGCGGATCAAAACGGGCCGGCAGTGAAACAACCCACTCAACCACCGACAAAAGCATCTCCGCCCCCACTTCCTATTGAGGCTTTGGCACCGCGCATCAAAGAGGAAGAATCCAAAGCGGACGGATCTTTTAAGGGGCTCTATGATGCTTACATTGATGCAAGAAAGAAAACAGGGCAACCGATCAAGGGTTTGACCTACGACAAGATGGTTCGATCCATAGACAAGCAACTTTCATCCATCCGTGAAAAACACGGTTCCCGGAACGTAGAGTTTTGCGTGGTTGTCAAAGAGGGTAAGGCGATTTTGAAGGCGGTTCCAAAATAGAAACGATTGCCCCTTTTTTTGCGGACCTTTATGCGGTCAGCCGGCCCAGATTGTTTTTTCGATTTGGGCGAGAAGGGGGCGGGTTGTTTCGGCGTCAAGGGCTGAAATGAGCATATCCGCGTTGCGCCTGAATTGCTCTTTCCGGACAGATTCACCGATTTTATCGAATTTGTTGTATGCGGTTATTCGGGGTGTCTGTGCGAGATTCATATGCTCAAGAATCTGTTCCACCGCTTCCTGCTTTTCTTCGAACCGCGGATCTGCTGCATCCACCACATGTACAATTAAATGGGCGTCATAAAGTTCTTCCAGTGTAGCCTTGAAGGCTTTCACAAGTTCTTCGGGTAATTCGTGTAAGAAACCGACGGTATCTGTGATGATAATCTGTCGATCCTGTGGGAATCGGAGTCTGCGGCTTGTGGGATCAAGGGTGGCAAAAAGAGAGTTTTCGGTCAGAACGCTGCTTTTCGTCAAGGTGTTTAACAGGGTGGATTTTCCCGCGTTGGTGTAACCGACAAGCGCAACTACTGGCAGGTTCTTGTTATTGCGTCGCTTTCTTCTCAGCGTTCGTTGTTGTGAGATTTTTTCTATATCCTTCTCAAGGTCCTGTATTCTTTTTCTGGCACGGCGGCGGTTGATCTCGAGCTTGGTTTCTCCGGGGCCTCTTCCGCCGATGCCCCCCGTGAGCCTGCTCATCATGGTGTTTTTTGCTACCAAGCGAGGCAATGCATATTTTAACTGGGCCAGCTCCACTTGGACTTTGCCGGCTTTTGTCACTGCTCTCTGGGCGAAGATATCAAGAATCAGCATCGTCCTGTCCAAGACTTTCAGATCGGTCATGTCGGTGATCGCACGTGCCTGGCTTGCCCTGAGATCGGGTTCGAAAATTAGAGTATCAACTCCTTTTTGCATGGCCCTGAGCAGGATTTCCTCAAGTTTCCCTTTTCCTACCGCATACTTGGGGTCAGGAGATTTTCGACGTTGTCTGACCACGTCCACGATTGCGAGGCCTGCCGTTCGGGCCAAGTCTCGCATTTCTTTGATTCTGCTTTCGGCCTCCACTGCCGGTAGATTGCTTGCATGAACCAGGATGGCCCAAGGAAGTTTTTCTGCGGAATATTGTTCATCCCTGGTTCTTGCAAACTCTTCTTCGAGAGAACTTATGGTTTCTCCGAAATCCAGGTCCAGTTTGTCCAGTGGAACAGGTCCCAAGCGCTGAAATTCGGAAGTACTTCCTTCCGGTAGAAGATATGCGAGACTTATCTGTACCGGCTGATCTTCGGCCTCAAGTGATACAGCGGCCACCATGTCCAAACGCAAGAGGGTAAGATCCGTCAAGTCATCTTCATTGACAGGTTCACCACTTAGGTGTGTATGTACGAGCCTGAGTCCCCTAAATCTTCCTTTTCCAGCTCTTACCCTGCCGAAATCAGGAAGGTAAATTCTGTCGGCATCCCCCACGAAAACGTTTTCAACTTGTCCCTTGCGATCAATAAAAAGACCTATCTGTCTTCCCATGTCCCTGGAGAGAAGACACAAAAACCTTGCCAAATCATGGGTCAAGACAGCAGAAGAAGGTACCTTTCTTCGGTATATCCTCTCCAGCGCTTTGAGTTGATGGGCTTTGAGGCCGGATATGTGACCTGTTACCGACGGCAGTTTTGATTACCTTTGAATGAGAAACCCTCACATTGAGATCCGGACAAATATGTTTGCAGAGCCGTCGATTTGAGCGTGTTGAGATTTATCATGCAGCCCTATTCCTGATCGGACTCTTCTTCAGCATATGCGAACTGTTCATCCAGTAGGGTCAATGCAACTGCAAGCGCCTGCTTTGTCCGATCTACTACAGCTGCGTTCCCGGACATTCGTTGCTCTGCTTCTTCAAATTTCATGGTTAATGAATCGTAATGCTCGGAAAGAGTCTCTTTTTCTTTTGTCGTTTGTTTAAGCACGCGATCCAGATTCTCGATATTGTTTTCTAAGTCGGCGATTCGATTTTCATATAAAGTTTTCTGCTCTTCCTGTCTTCCAGAAAAGTCGGTTTCAATTTCCTGGATTCGGTTCTCAAAACGCTCTTTTAGAGAGGTTGTTTCTTCAGCATGCGCGGAGTTGAGTTTATTCTTTGTATTTTCAAGCTCTTCTTGATGAGCGGACTTGAGTTCATTTAAGGATTCTTCGTGCTGTGATTTGAGGGAATCGATCTCAGCCCTGTGTACGTTTCGGGTGTTTTCGAGTTCCTGCTGATGAGCCGAGTTGAGTTCATTCTTGGTGTTTTCAAGCTCTTCTTGATGAGCCGAGTTGAGTTCATTCTTGGTGTTTTCAAGCTCTTTTTGATGAGCCGAGTTGAGTTCATTTAAGGATTCTTCGTGCTGTGATTTGAGGGAATCTATCTCAGCCCTGTGTACGTTTCGGGTGTTTTCGAGTTCCTGCTGATGGGCCGACTTGAGAGATGCTAAATCGTTTCTATGCACTTCTTCGGCTTCTTGGGCAGAATTTCTTGTCAAATTCAGTTCTTTTTCAAGTTCTTCCTTTTCACTGATGGTTTTTGCCAAAAGATCTTTTGTTGTTTGAAGCTCCTTGTTCAACCCTTCGGCTTTTTCAAGAACCTCGAACTTTTCACGATCCAGATCCAGGATTTTAGCATCCAGCTCTTGTTTGGTTCTTTCGTGCTTTCGGAGGGCTTCCTTTTTGTCCAGTATTTCTCTTTCCTTGGCATCCAAGGTTTCATTTAATTCCAGGAGTTGGCGCTCTTTCTTATTGATGGTTTCTCTCAGGTTCAGGAATTCCCGTTCCCGGTCAAAGGTTTTTTCCGCTACCGCTTCTTTTCCGGAAAGAGCCTCTTCTAATTTCTTTTCAAGCGCATCCCGTTCTTCTCTCAGCGCCTTGAGCTCATCTGCGATTTGGTTTGGAACACCCGTTTCTTCTTTTGCATACGTTTCGTCGGGTGCTTGATCTTCTTCCGAACCGACTTCTTCCAGCACTTCGTCCAACCCAAGGTCCATCATGTCATCATCAATAGACACTTCCTCTTCAATGATCTCTTCTTCGATGGGTTCTTCATCCATCTCGAGCACGTCTTCGTCAATGTCGCCCATTTCAAAATCATGGATCTCGGTTTCTTCTGAAGAAATCTCTTCTATGGGGTTTTCTTCATTATCAACTTCAAGTTCGGAAAAAGCAGCGTCGGTTTCATTATCCAGGTCGGGATCTTGTTCCGTTATCGGGCTTTCCTCCTGTTGAGCTGTTTCAAGGGTTACGAGTTTCCCTACTGCGCCGATAAACACTTCCTGTGTAAACTCCTCGTTTTTCAGCACATAAGCATCGGCCCGAGTTTTCAGCTTCTTGTGCTGTTCAAACGTTTCCGGAGTCGCCTCCGCTGACATAATGATAAGGGGTACTTTTTTCAGACCCTTACTTTTCTTGAGCTTGTTGCAAACAGCGTAGCCGCTCATTTTCGGAAGTTCGACACACAGGACTATGAGATCGGGAGGCTGGTCTTTTGCTCTCTGGAGACCGGCTGCTCCGTCGTTGATTATGTCGGATTGAAAACCGTAGGGTTCCAACATGCTTTCGATAGAAGAGGCAAAAGCGTGGTCACTTTCGATTATCAGCGCCTTTTGGGAACTCATCGATTGGCCTTTCTTTTTTCCTGTTTAGAGGAAGCGGATTCAACATCTACAAGTCTTCCAGGATTTTCGGAACTTGAATTCTAAGAAGAAAACGGCATTTGCCGAAGTTGCCGCCTGGTTGCATTGCAACGGCCACAAAGTACTCCGGGGTAAGTAATCGCAAAACAAGGATCAGCTTCTCGGCCTTGATGGTAACTTCCTCCATGCCGCCTACTTCAAGTATTTCCGCCGCCTTGAGCATTTGGGTCATTACAAAGGAAAATTCCATGCCGATGGTTTTGATATCAATGGGATTATCCGAACCGTCTTTCACGTAATGATCTACGGAAATTCCGTCAAATCCCATTAAAAGAGCCGCCGACCCTCCTTCTACATTATCCACAAGTTTGCGGAGGTGCTTTTTGAACATGAATTCACCTGTGTGCTTTTCAGCCATCCGGAGGACGTTGTTCATACGTAGATTCCGCGGGGCAAATCCATTCTACGCCGGACGTACAACATTCCAGGCGGTCGTCTTGCGCCGGATTGCAATCGTTTCCTATGTCGGGATCGTTGGGAATGGCGGGAGAATCGCAATTTCCCAAGTTCTTAATGAGACATCCATTGCAAATATTGATAGGAAAGGTAAATGAATTGGACTTGATTGTCGTGCGTCCTCGCTTTGCAATCATCCTGATCTTTACACTTGCGTATTCCGACCCGTTTTCAGGTATCCTGGACGCAATCGACTCTACTATTTGGGGAGGTATCACAAGCAGCTGAACGGCCCGGGTTTGTCCCGGACAGACTGTTACTGCAGTTGGAACCTTGTACTTGGTCGTTTCGACCGCATCTCCCAATGCCCCTAGCTTGAGATCCACTTCGGCTTCTCTTACCGTCATGCAGTTCTGCTCTCCTTCACCGGTGCCTGCCGTCGGCATCATGTTGTTTTTCAAGAGCGGAAACATGTAGTATCCCGTAGGTTGTCCGGCCCTGAGATACCACGAAACATCCAGGGTGCCTTCGGATCGGTGATTGCCGGCTTCCGAATCCTCGATGGCACAACCCGCGCCCGGCATTTGATTTTGCAAGATTAACAGAGAAATGTTTTCTTGGCATCCCAAAGTGAAAAAAAACATGGTGCATAGCAATCCGACACTCTTCATGATCTCTACCTCCCTGCTTGCCGTTCTTCTACTTTACCCTGTTTTATGATTCGGGGGGTAATAAAAATCAACAATTCGGATCTGTCGTCGGATTGAGTCTTTTTCTTGAACAACCATCCGATGATTGGAATATCCGCGAACCAGGGCACCTTGGAATAGGCGACTGCCGTAGTACGGGTGTAGATTCCGCCGATTACCGCGGTGTCTCCGTCGGGTATCAGCATTTCAGTTTGAGCCTGTTTTTTCAGGATAGTGGGATCACCACGCGCTCCGGTATTGACGAAATCCGGTTCGCTCTTGTCTACGAGCAGTTTAAGCCTAACCCTGCCGTCCGCGGTGACATGAGGGGTGACCGTGAATCCAAGGGAAGCTTCTTCAAAGATTGTGTTTACGCCCTGGGCGGACACTTGGCTTATCGGAATTCGAACACCTTGTTCGATTTTTGCTTCCACGTTGTCCAGCGTGGTGATTTTCGGTGAAGATATGATTCTGACTTGACCCGTTTCCTCCATTGCGGAAAGACGCAGGTTGATATTCGCCACGTTTCCAAGTGTGCCGAGGCTCAATCCAAGCGCTCCACCTTGTCCGGTTCCCACGGTTGCCGGCAGGTTGACGGCAAAGGCCGGATTGGTGGCTCCTGCTCCCATAAGGCCGCTCGTCGGTGCCATCGCGTCGGTCGCTCCGCCCGATGCGCCGACGGAATAAGGGAACACGAGGCCTGTCGGCACTCCGGTAGCCGGTGAAGCCAGCACTGATCCGCCCCACTGCACACCGACTTCACGCATGAACGAAGACCGTGCTTCAACGATCCTGGCTTCGATCATCACCTGGGGAGTTGGAATGTCCAACGTTCGAGTGAGATCCCTTGCGGACTCGATCCTGTCTTGTAAATCCGTGATGATAATCGTGTTTGTCCGCGAGTCCACCGCGATCGTGCCTCTCGGGGATAGGATGGTTCTGATCTTGTCCGCTAATTCACCCACATCCGTGTAACTTACCCGGAAAATCTCTCTCACAGAGGGAGCGGATTCTCGTTGCTGGATTCTTGCCTCGCGGGCTTTTTGCTCCTCTTCTCTTATTCGGTCTCTTTCTCTCTGAATATCCTCCACTCTTGCCACTCTTATGATATTTGCGTCTTCCCACACCAAGCCCAGGTTTTTGGATCTCAAAACAACATCCAGAGCGCGGCCGACCCTGACGTTTACCATTCTTATGGTTACACTGCCTGAGACGTCATCGGGTACGACGATATTCTTTTTCCAGACCTGTCCTATGAGCCGCAAGACATTGTGAAGATCAGCGTCCTTAAAATCCATGTCCACCCTGGGGCCGAGATCTCGGCCGCGCAATGGGTTTGTAGCCGCGTCATCAAGACGTCTTCCAAGATTTTGCCGGCCCTGAGGTGTTCCTCTTGACCTGTAACCGCTTACTCTGGAAGCGGATACTTCCACGGCAGCGTCGGTTGGAGCTTTGCTGTTGGCTTCGGCAAGACGTTCCCGCCACCTTTCCCTGGAGCCTTTTATGAAATCCACCCAAAGAAATTCACCCTTTCGATTGATGCGGAATCGAGCAGGTTCCTTGAGTGTTACGAGCAGATCAGCAGTGTTACGGTTCCGGTCGTTCTGATAGGCGCTTACTGTTTCCACCGGGCCTCGGAAAGCTGATGTATCGAGTCTTTGTTCCAATTTCCTGGGAATCTTGACCCCGTAAAGGCGGAGCAACACCTTGTTATCTCCGGTTTTTTGTATGTTGTAGTCGAAGTCTCCTTCAACTTTCAATTCAACCCGGTGTGTTTCGCCTGTATCTCGAAAATTCACCAAGGCCATTTCTCCGGTGACTTCACGTTTTACGTTTGTTTTTTTCTTGTTCGGCCTTTGTGCTGTCTTAGAGGATGCGCGCGTCTTTTTGAGTTCGGCTCTGGCCTGAAGGAGTTGTTTTTCGATTTGTTTTCTTTTTTCCTCGAGGCGTCGGCTTTCGGCTTCTTCCCCCTTTTTTCTTTTCTTCAGGCGGGCGAGTTCGGCGTGCACTTTCTGTATTGTTTTTCTGACGCGCGTTCTTTCCCTGCCGAGTTCCGACATTTCGCGTCTTTCTTCTTCGAGTTTTGTCTTGAGGCCCTTCATCTGCGCGGTGACCTGGTTTCGCCGCTCTTGGAGTTCTCTCAACTTTTTGCTTTCGGCCTTTCTTTCAGTCTCCAGTTTTTGAACAAAACGCTGCTCTTTCTCCCTTCTCTGCAAGGTTTCTTCGAGCTGTCTTCTTGCGTTTGCTACGGCTTTTTCGGCATTCGTTTTTTCTCGATCCGCACGTTTTAACGCTGCTTGAGCCTCTGCGAGGCGGTTGTCCAAAGAGCGCACCAGTTTTTGGGCTGATGCGTGTTCCCTGGTAACGGTATTCAGAGTCGATGCAGCATGATCTTTCCGCTTTCTGAGAAGAGCGATTTCTCTTTCGAGTTCTTGTATTTCCCGAGCGCGTTGTTTTTCGCGTTTTTGTCGACGGCTGCGTTCGGCTTTTTGTTGTTCCGCCGTGGCTTGTTCAAGAGCTTTTTGATCCTGGTGTCTTTCCATGGACAGGGTTTCTTTTAACTTCTTAAGGCGGTTGATTTGGTTCTCCAGATTCCTATTGTGTTCCTGAAGATTTTGCCTCGCCTTTCTGGCGCTTCTTGCCAACATCTCTTCGCGTTCTCGGGCTGTTCTGGCTTTTTCTGCTCTCGACATTTCTTCTTTGAGAGCTGAGCGAAGTTGATTGACGTTTGTTTGCAGCTTTACCAGGGCTTTTCGCAGCTCTTGATGTTTTGCTCTTTCACTGCGGCTTGCTTTCAGAAGTCTTTGATGTCTTTCGGTCAGCTCGGCATTTTTTTGCTCGAGGGCTCTTGCTCTTGTCAGGGCTGCTTCCTGCATTTTTGAGGCGCGGCGCGCCTGTGAGAGAGCTTCTTTTTCAAGTCGGATATTACGATTCTTTCTCTCTTCCAAATCTTTAAGTGCAGCGATGGCTCCATCCCTGGCTTTTTCGGCTGAAAGCCTGCTTTGCCTTACTTCCCGCAAAGCATTTCTCTCTGCTTCGAGACGGCGTTGAGCTTCACCAAGGGCTCTTTCCCGCACGATGCGCTCTTTCGCGAAACGATCTTCGATGTTTTCTGATTGTCCCTTGAGAGCCCGGCGGTGTTTTTCGAGGGCTTGAACCCTTGCGCGGGCCTTGTTCACTTCTTCAAGCGCTTGGTCTACATTTTTGCGGGCCGAAAGAAACTTGTTTTGCATGTTTTGGGACAGTTTTCGGGCCGCCGCGGCCTGCTTTTTCGCCTCTGTAACCTGCCTTGAGAGAGATGCGGTTTCTACCCGCAAAGCCTGTCTGCGATGCTCCAGTCGGTGCAGTTCTTTTTGAATCTTGTTAGCGGCTCTTCGAGCATTTGCAGTCTTGTTTTTGATTTCAGAATATTTTTCCGCTGCTTTTTCCGCTTTGGCTTCAGCTTGGAGTGCAGTTCCTCGTGCGCTCTCTACTCTTTCTCCGAGGTGGTTCAGCAGTGCCCTGGTTTGAGAAACTTCAGCCTTGTTTTGGGCGGCCTGCTTTTTCGCCTCTTCAGCTTCCAGTCTCAACCGTCTGAGTTCGGCCCGGACGTTTTCAGCTTCTGCCCGCGTTTTGGCCAGATCCGCGTTAAGACGTTTCGCTTCTCTTGCGGCTGCCATTTCCTTCTTTTTTTCCCATAGGGCTCTTGCCGCCCTGGCCTCAGCGCGGGCGTTTTCCGTTCTTAACTTGGCGGCTCTTTTGCCGGCACGTTCTGCTTTTATTTTGAGTTCTTGTTCTTCTTTTCTCAAACGGGAAACTTGGCTTCTAAGGGATTGGGCCTCCCGTTGTGTTCGGTCCATTTCCAGCCTGGCGGCGTTCGCTTCGGCTTGGGCCCATCTCAGTTTGGCCTGGGCTTCGTTCGCTGTGCCTTTCAATTTTCTTGCAAGTCGTCTAAGGCGATCGGCTTCCGCCTGAGCAGCTTTTCTTTCTTTGAGGGCTGCTTCAGCCGAAAGACGAGCCGCCCGACGGGTCGCTATAGCTTTTTCCGCTTCGATTTCCGCGGCCTTTCTTTCCGCCTGGGCTTGCCTGGCTTGAGCGCGCGCGGATCTCATTTCGGCTCGTGCTTCTTCGGTGGTTCCCTTGAGGGAGCGGGCCCTTTCTTCAAGGCGGGTCGTTTCTTTTCTGGATTCTTCGAGTTCCTTTTGTGCCCGATCGGCTTCCTTTCTGAGGCTTTGCAGCCTGGAACGCATTGCAGTGAGGTTTTTAGCCGTTGTTTTCGACGCTGTGTCCAGATTCTTAGCTCTTAGCTCGGCTGCTTTCAGTTGTTCTTCTGCTTGGATCATGCGGGATCTGATTTCTTCCGCTTCCTTCTGCGCTCTTTGGGCTTCTTTTCTAACCTGTTCGGTCTGTTTTCTGGCTTTAACTACATGCTGTTTTGCTTTATTGGCCCGAGCTTCCGCTGCCAGGGCTTCTTTTCTCGCTTGTTTCGCTTTTGCTTGTTCGAGATCCGCTGGCGGTTCGGTGTTCGCTGTCACGGTTATGACAACGCGGTTTTCCCCCGCTTCTACAGTATAGGAAGACTGGCGCTTGAACCCGATAAGTACCCGTGTGATGGTTGAGCCGGTGTGAGTAAATCTTGCGACCGCCACTTGTCCCACCGCCCAACTGTCGATGTCAACCGGATCTTCGTATCCCTCGACGGTTGTGTTAGCCAAGTCTACTATGATGCGCTGAGGCCGTTCCAGGCGATAGACGGTAAATGTAGGCTTGGACTCAAGCTGCAAAAATATCTTTGTTGTAGCTCCTGATTTTGTCGAACTTATTCCCCGGAGCGCGTTTAAGCCTCGTGCGCCGTGTGCTTGCGGGGATATCCCCAGTACAAGAATCATTGTCGCCGTAGCGATGAATCGAAACAAATGACCGGCCCTGTTTGAGGTTATCATTGTTCTACTCTCTTTCTGCCGTGAGACCGTCATCTGGAATACCGTATTCCTTCTTCGTCCGCCCTAAGCGGTGTGCGGCCGATTTCTATTATTCTTCTGCTGGGATCCACCCATACTATTCTTTCGACGAAAGAAGGTCTTTGATCGTCGGTTAATTGAGGGATTTGTAGAATCACATGATCCTCAGCGATCTCTACCACCAGTGCCCTGGATTTTGTGATTCGCACTCCCCTTGTCACGTTTGTTGTCCTGTTGTCGGGTGCCCTGAACATGGCGAAGCGGTGTCGTCCTCCCACTATTCCGGTAAGGCGTAATTCAGTGAGTTCATACCGGTCCAACAAGACAACTCTGGTGTCTTCAAAGCTTGCCTGCTCTACATCCAGTTCCTCGGGAACAAGGAAGCTCCTGAACGGATCCCTGTTGGACTCGGTGTCTTCAACAAAATCCCGTTCAGACAAGTCGGGTATTTCCGCTGGAATGGTGGGATCGTCTTTTGTTCGTTTTCGCTTGGCGCGCTTTGCTGTACTCGGCGTTTTGCTCGGAGCAGGCGTTGCTCCTTCTACGCCCCTGCGGCCGGTGCTTTCTATTTCGGCCGAGCACCCCGGTGCGACAAAGAAAAAAACAAGCAGAAGAAAAGTGTTGTTTTTCATCTTCCCCTCCTTGCGCCGCCGGACCCTCTGTCACGATCCTCTGCTGCAAGGTACCGGAAGGTGGCTGCTTGACATGACACTTCAACGAAAACTTCGCCGTCTCTTCGTGTCGGCCGATCTATCTTAATGTTGCTGATTTTAACTATTCGATCCATTTGGCCGAGTTTCCAGAAGAAGTCCATCACGCTGTGATACGTTCCTCTTACAGTGATTGAAATGGGAATGCGCGCGTACACAGATGTCATTTCCTCTTCCTGCCTTGTTATGGCTGCGAGTTGTACACCGGAAGCTTCCGCGCGCTTATGGATTTCACCGAGAGGAATTAAGGATTCTTCCGGCAGACTTCTGGCGAGACGCTTGTTCAGATCCTGCAGTTTTTGCACTCTTGCCTTGATGCTTTTATATTCTTTGTACCGGCTTTCTGCTGCTTTCAGGTTGTTATTTTCTTCTGAGATCGCTCTTTCCAGCTGCCCCTTTTGATCGCTGATATCCTTATAGAAGCCGAAAAAATACACCAAGCCGATAATTGCCTGCACACCCAACCAGATGGCCAGTTTCGCCGCAAGATCCATCTTTCCTATTTTATCGTAAACAGCCTCCATGACTTCTCTCCCGCCTTTTCAGTACAAAACCCGGCCGGTGATTTCGAACTGATAGTAATGCAATTCGTCTTGCCTGCCGGAAACAAGAGACGTTTTGATTACGGATACATCGGCGAAGTATTTCGATACTTTCAGCCGTTTTTCGAATTCCGCCACGTCTCCATTGGCCTTGGCGCCTCCCATAATCCTGAAAACGCCGCCTTCTTCCTGAAACGAAGTAATCCAAAGGGTCGTGGGATCCCAGTTGGGGTTGTAATAATCCACTCGGCGATTCGGGTCCAACCCTTCTCTCAGGGTGGGACCCCATCGCTCACTCAGAACCCGGCTGATTTCCCTCATCACCAGGACCGGCCCGGGGCAGAAACGGAGCATTCTTTTTGCCGACCCACATTCTGACGTACAGTCCACGATTTCTTTTTCTCCGCTGCACCTGCAAAAGCAGCCGCTTAACACCTGGCTGTATGCGTCGCGCCGTGACAGGTAACGTTTTTCCAGCTTTTGGTATCTGGAAGTGTTACCTGTTTTGGCAGAAACCGCCTGGGTTCTCTTCTTCAGAGCTGCCAGTTCTTGTGACAAGGCGCTTGTATCTTCTTTTACATACTTGCTGTGGATCAGAAGGAGCAGCCCTATGACGATGAAAATGGAAACGATAAACAGCAGAAGTTGACGTTTTCCCATCTGGGAACGTCGAGCTGCTTTTACCGGAAGAAGGTTGATCTTGAGCATTACAAATTGTCTCCCGGTTTTCTCAGAGAGAGCCCGAATGCAACCGTGGCCATGGGCGCGTGCGCCTGCAAGTATGGAGTGTCAAATCGGGTCTCGTCTATTCGAACGTTTCTAAAGGGGTCTACTATTTCAACCGGCAGGCGCGAGCGTCTTTCAATTGCTTCTCTGAGTTTAGGAACGCGCGCTGTTCCGCCGCTGAGAAAGATTTTTTTGATTGCAGCCCCGGCCGTCGTAGCCAAATAGAAATCCAAGGATCTCTGCAGTTCCCCTGAAATCAAGTCGGCTACCTGCGCCATGACTCGGTGAACCTCCTGCGGCACCACGTCCGCTTCGAGAGGATTCGCAGAGCCCACCTTGTAAGCTTCAGCCTCTTCGTAGCCTACCTTGAGTTGTTTCCGGATTTCTTCCGTAAAGGCATTGCCGCCGATTGTCACATCGCGGGTAAACGCGTTGATGCCGTTTTGCAGGATGTTCATCGTTGATATGCTGGCCCCGAGGTTAACGACAACCGCGGATTCCACCTCTTCCGGCGGATAAGCTCGTTCAAACCCGTTTTGCGCGGCGAACGCGGCGACATCCACTACCTGTGGATTCAGTTGAGCGATCCTGACCACCGCAGCATAATCGTGAACCACCTCTTTCTTTGCAGCCACCAACAGGATTTCCATTTGTCCCTGGCCGTTGTCTTGCCTCAATACCTCGTAATCAAGTTCAACATCTTCCTTGTCGAATGGAACGTGGTGATCGGCCTCCCATGAAATCTGTTCTTCCAGTTCATCCGGAGACATGGGTGGAACGGAAATCTTCTTTATGATTATGGAATGACCGGCAATTGCTATTGCAACATCCTTTTGCTTGATGTGAAGACGGGTGAACACATTCTTTATGGCCTGCACAATGGCCGCTTGATCGATGATGGAGCCGTCTACGATGGATTGGGGTGAGATGGGTTCAATTCCGAAGTTAAGGAGCGTGAGACCTTTTTTGGTTTCACGAACCTGTACCACCTTGATGGAGGAAGAACCAATATCCAGACCTACGCAATTTCTCGCCATGGGTGTTCCCGCGTTGACGATATTCCATCACCCAGTGAAGAAAAATACAGGTCTGCAACTTCTCGGGTGATGTCAATCGTCTTTTGGAAAGACCAGCTTTCGGTCCGAGGGCTGTAACCCAAGGGCCTCAAGGATCTTTCGTTTTGTATCCATTCGACAGTTCAACCCGCGTTCCACGCGATCCACGGTCAACGGAGAAACTTCAGCTCGGCGTGCAAGTTCCGCCTTGCTAATCATGCGCTCCATCCGGAACTTTCTGACATTGTTCGCGATGCGCTTCTTTTTCTCACGTTTGCCGGTTTTCACTTCTTCGGACTCAGAAGACTTTGCTTCTTTTTCCACCGGGTTCTCCTGTACCGTTTCCGCGGCGCGTGCTTCTCTTGAAAACTCGAATTCCGTTTTCTCATTTGCACGCTTTTCTTGATCAGTTTGCTGGTTTGCCATTTTCAATCCATTCTGCCACGAAAAGTGGATACACATTCGCAGGAACGGGAAGATTATGGTCAAAACCAGGTGTTTCTGTCAAGCCGAATGTCAATATCTTTTTATACTCAATTATACTAAAATTAAATCACATGGTATCTATCTTTAGGTTTTTGGAACCCTTTCGAATTATCACTAAAGACAAACCCAAATAAACGGCCGAAAAAATTCGGTTATTTAGTTCTGTTCGCTGATTCACTATCCTCAATCCTCCAGATTGCACTGTCATGGTGCAAAATGTTGGTTTTTACACGGGTTTTTCTCTTCCCGGACAAAAAGTCCTTTTTCCTCTCGGAGATCCGGAGAGGTTGTTTGTCCGCATGATGGCATGAAAACTAAACCACAAGTGAGCTTTTATACCACCTTTGATTACAGGGTACGCCCGGTTCTCTCAACTGTCAACTTTTTGGATCTTTTTCCGAGCTATCATACTCGTTGATTCTGTAATCTCTCATTTTGTATAGCAACGCCCGGTGGCTGATCTCCAGCAACCTGGATGCTTGTGTCTTGTTGCCGCCGGTTTCTTTCAAAGCCTTCTTGATCAGGTCCGCCTCCATGACACGTGACGCTTTTTTTATCGAATAACCCGCATCTTCGTAATGGTCACAAGTTCCTTGTTCTTGTTCTTTGAACCTGCTTGGTAAATCGTGGATTGTTATCTTCGTTGATTCGGAAAGAATGATGGCGCGCTGAATGGTGTTTTCCAGTTCACGGACATTGCCCGGCCACTCATATTTCATCAGCTTTCTGCCCGCGTCGGAACTCATTCCTTCGATCTTGGTTCCAAGGCGCTTGTTTATTCTTTCTATGAAATATTCCACCAGTACCGGCAGATCATCCATGTGCTCTCTCAACGGAGGAAGGTGTATGGGAAAAACGTTCAGGCGATAGAAAAGATCATCCCGGAAAGATCCCTGGGCTACCATGTCTTGAAGGTTTTTTGCAGTGGCCGCAACGATTCGGGCGTCCACCGGTTCTATCTTTGTATCTCCAAGCCTTCGGACATTTCCCTCCTGGAGAACCCTGAGAAGTTTAACCTGGAGTCCAAGAGGCAATTCTCCTACTTCATCCAGGAAGAGAGTTCCCCCATCGGCTTCTGCAAAAAGGCCTTGCTTGTCTGCCGAGGCATCGGTAAACGCGCCTTTGCGGTGGCCGAAAAGCTCTGATTCGAGTAATTGTTCAGGGATGGCGCCGCAATTCACGGGTACGAATGCTGCGTTTGATCGACAGCTCAAGTTGTGAAGTCGCCGAGCTACAAGCTCTTTGCCGGTTCCGGATTCTCCGGTAATCAACACAGTGGTTTTATAATCCGCGATTTTCCGGATCGTTCGAAAAACCTCCTGCATTTTTTCAGAGCGACCGACAAAATCTCCAAAACCCACGTCCCTGCCCAGTGCATTTCTTAGACGCCTGTTTTCGGTCCGAAGCCGCTCTCTTTCTTCCGCTTTTTTAAGTACAAGGATCACTTCATCTTTCTTAAATGGTTTGGATATGTAGTCATAAGCCCCCTTCTTGATGGCCGCGAGCGCTCCGTCCACGTTGCCGTAAGCGGACATCAAAATAACGGTCGAATCCGGGTGTTCGGTCATAACTGATTCCAGAAGCTCCATTCCATCCATGTCGGGCATCCTGACGTCTGAAAGGACCACGTCGTAAGCGGATTTCTGAAGTATTTCGAGGGCTGTTCTTCCTCCAGGCGCGGATGCTACATGGTAGCCTTCGCGCTTTAGCATGACTGAAAGCATTCGCCGGACGCCTTCATCGTCATCAACAACCAGTATTCTGCGATACCAGGTTTCTTCCGGATCTTCGTTTTTCCCGGGATCGCTGGTCTTTTGTGTTTTCTCAGACATCCCGGTTATTTTACCTTCCGTATATGATTAGGTCCAATTCGTGGATGAATAGGGATTGGGATTTTGCGTGGATTATGCGAGAGGATCTTTTAATTCAGGCTGATTTCGGAATCTTTTTGTATCGCTTGTGGGTTTGGGCGAAGTAGGTTTTGGTTGTACGCAGGAGATCTTTTCTAAGTAAAATGAGGGCTATCAGATTGGGAATTGCCATGAACGTGATCACCATATCAACAAAATTCCAGACCAGCGTGAGTTTCCAGATTGCTCCGATGAAAAGAAAAACACAAAAGACGCACCGGTAAATCGTGATGATCCTGGGTTTGTCAAAGATGTATTTCACACAGCGATCGCCGTAGTATGACCAGCTTATCGACGTGGATAGAGCGAATAATATTGTTCCAAGAGTAACCACATGGCGGCCGGCCGCGCCTAACCCGATTGGTTCCAGCCCGGCGTTGAATGCTTGCGTGGTAAGAGGAGCGCCCTTGAGTTGAGCGTAATCTCCACAAAGAATCACCACCAGAGCAGTCATGGTGCAGATGATCAATGTGTCGATCATGGGTTCCATCATGGCCACGAGCCCTTCCCTTACGGGCCATTTTGTTTTTGCAGCAGCATGGGCGATTGGAGCGGACCCTTGGCCGGCTTCGTTGGAAAACAAACCTCGTCTTATGCCCCAGATCATGGTCCAGAAGAAACCTCCGCCCACGGCCCGGCCGGTGAAGGCATCGGTAAATATCAGCCTGAAAGCGGAGGGAACGAGTTGTATGTGTACAAATATCACCCCCAGAGCGCAGAGAATATAGAAAGCAGCCATGAAAGGAACAAGCGTTGAAGCCACCGCGCCGATTCTCTTGATTCCGCCGATGATTACCATGAACACCATTCCGGCTATCATGAGGCCCGAAAGAATTTTGGGGACGCCGTAGGATGCATGAAGCGCGTCGGCCATTGAATTCGACTGAGCCATATTACCGGTGCCGAACGAACAAATGATTCCCGCGAGCGCGAAAATCATGGCGGCAGCGTAAGCCGGTTTGCCGAAACGCGGACCCAATGCTTTTTTTATGTAATACATTGGTCCGCCGGAAACAGAACCGTCTTCATGTACGTCCCGATACTTCAGGGCGAGGGTACATTCTCCGTATTTGAGACTCATTCCGAGGACTCCGGTAACCCACATCCAGAAAACAGCGCCCGGTCCTCCGAAGTGGATCGCAAGAGCCACACCGGCTATGTTTCCAATGCCGACGGTTGCCGACAGCGCAGCGCACAACGCTTGGAAATGGCTGATATCGCCTTCATCTTCAGGGTTGTCGTAAAGACCTGCCGTAATGGCGGCTGCATGTCCCAACCGTCTTATTTGGATGAACTTCAGCATTACGGTAAGCAAAATTCCGGTCGGCAGCAGAAGCAGCAACAGTGCCCACGGGCCGATATAGTTGTTGTAGAAGTCGATGGATTTAACGATTATTTCCATATTCTCCTCCCCGTGCTGCGACCATTACAGAAAAAAGCGATTCTCCGAGCCGGGTCGGGAAGAAAGCCGGCTTCAGCCCCGATAGTTTTGATCCCTCGGCACTGCAACCCCTGTTGCAGAGATCATTGACTTCAATTCGTCAACATCATTGCTCCTGCTCAGGCATTCTTCCAAGGTTATCAATCTCTTTTGGAACAGCAGCAAAAGCGATTGGTTTAGTGTTTGCATGCCGTGTTTCGACTGGCCGATCTGCATCTGGGAGTAAATCTGGTGAATCTTTTCTTCTCGAATAAGATTCCTTATGGCGGGGTTCGGAATCATTACTTCCACGGCGAGACAGCGGCCGGAAGTTCCGGCCCGAGGAATGAGATGCTGGCTGACTATTCCTTCAAGCACGAACGAAAGTTGGGTGCGAACCTGGGTTTGTTGATATGGGGGAAAAACGTCGATTATCCGGTTGATGGTCTGCACAGCGCTGTTGGTATGCAGGGTGGCCAGGCACAAGTGCCCTGTTTCCGCAGTCGTCAACGCTGCTTCGATTGTTTCCAGATCTCGCATTTCGCCCAGCAGAACAATATCAGGATCCTGGCGGAGAATGTATTTGAGAGCTTTTTTGAAACTGTCCGTGTCCGACCCGACTTCTCTTTGATTTACAACGCATCCCTTGTGCGGGTGAAGGTATTCAATCGGATCTTCGATGGTGATTATATGGCCGCGCCTCTCCGTATTGATAAGATCGATCATCGCAGCGAGCGTTGTGGATTTTCCTGAACCCGTGGGTCCGGTAACCAGGATCAGCCCCCTGGGTTTGCGGGCCAGGTCTTCGGCCACCTGAGGAAGCCCCAGTTCGGGCAATGTCTTTATTTGAAAGGGTATGACCCGAAAGGCCCCGGCCACGGATCCTCTTTGGTAAAAAATATTCGCCCTGAAGCGCGCAAGACTCTTGATTCCAAAGCTAAGATCCAGTTCATGCTCTTCCTCGAATCGCGCTTTTTGAGCATCTGTCAGCACGCTGTAGCAAAGCTTTTTTGCTTCAACCGAATCCAGCGGGGGTGTTTTGAACGGGATTATGTCGCCGTCGATACGCAGTTGAGGAGGACTGCCTGATGTTATGTGAAGATCCGAACCACCTTTTTCAAGCAGTATTTTGAGAAGTTGATCCATTCTGGGCATTGTGCATGTCCTTAATTCCCGGCGTGATTTCTATCAGCCTTTAATCAGCGGAGGTTACCCTTAAAACCTCTTCAACCGTGGTCACACCCTCAAGGAGTTTGGTCAGGCCCGCCATTCGGAGAGTTTTCATTCCCAGGCGGATGGCTTCCGCCTTGAGTTCAGCGGATGAAGAACCCTGAAGCACCAGTTCCTTCAGCTCGTCCCGGAAAGGCATAACTTCGTAGAGAGCTATTCTTCCCTTGTAGCCGGTGTTGTTGCAATGGCGGCAACCCACGCCCTTGTACAACTGGGCCTTTGTGGCACTTTCGGGTTTCATGCCCATGTCAATCATCGTTTGCGGGTTTACTTCTACGGGTGTTTTGCATTCGGGACAAACCTTGCGGGCCAGTCTCTGGGCCAGAACAAGGTTGACTGATGCGGTTACAAGGAATGGTTCGATCCCCATGTTAAGCAACCTTGTCACCGTGGAGGGAGCGTCGTTTGTATGCAGGGTCGAAAGCACCAAGTGGCCGGTAAGAGCTGATTTGATCGCAACCTCGGCAGTTTCGTAATCTCGGATCTCGCCGACCATGATTATGTCCGGGTCCTGGCGGAGAAAGGACCGCAAAGACGCTGCAAAATTTAGTCCTATGTCTTCTCTTTGTTGCACCTGGTTGATTCCCGGGAGGTTATATTCTACGGGATCTTCGGCAGTGGATATGTTTTCTGTTACCTTGTTCAATTCGGTCAATGCACTATATAGGGTGGTGGTTTTTCCTGAACCGGTGGGTCCGGTGACAAGAACCATCCCGTACGGCATATGAATGGCGTCCGTGAAATTCTTTAACGGGTCTGTTTCAAAGCCGAGTTTTGTCATATCCAACTGCAGATTGGATTTGTCGAGGAGACGAAGAACAACCTTTTCGCCGAACAACGTAGGCAATACCGATACCCTGAAGTCCAGCTCTTTTCCCTTTCCGAGCTTGAGCTTGATTCGGCCGTCTTGGGGCAATCGCCTTTCCGCTATGTCCAGTTGGCTCATGATCTTGAGTCGGGATATGATGGCGTTTTTGAGCTTGAGAGGGGGATTGAGTTCTGCATACAAAACCCCGTCGATTCTATATCTCACTCGAAAAGACTTTTCATAAGGTTCGACGTGAATGTCGGAGGCGCCTTTCTTGATAGCGTTTAGAAGAATGTAGTTTACCAGCCGGATCACCGGCGCTTCCCCTGAAGCTCTTTCCAGGTCCACGATGTTGACATCGTCATCATCCGCGCCGAAAGAAATCTCGGATTCTTCGAAGTCACCCATGACGTCGTCGTAGGATACTTGTTGGGAGTAACAGCTCTCTATGGATTCTTCTATGGCTACTTCAGAAGCCACGACCACTTCGATCGAAAGATTTGTAATGAATTTAAGTTCATCTATGGCGAAGATGTTGGATGGATCGCTCATGGCCACAATCAGGGAGGCTCCCTGGCGGTCCACCGGGATCACCATGTGCTTTCGGCATACGTCTTCAGGTACGATCTTGATGATTTCCGGATCAATTTCGAACTCTGTAAGATTGATGGAAGGGACGCCGTATTGCTTGGATAGAAAATCAGTAAGATCGTTTTCCGCTATATAACCGAGCTTGGTGAGGCTGTAACCCAACCGCTTTCCCGATTTGTTTTGTTCGCCCTGGGCGCGGCGAAGCTGTTCCATTGATATGAGATTTTCTCTCACCAAGAGTTCGCCGAGACGATTTCCCATGCAATCACCTTCTTTCAGTTTGTTTTCACCGATACCCTCATATCAGACCCGCCTAATATTTGGAAAGAGAAAAGAAAAAGAGCATTCATTCTTGGAGCAAAGAATCACCGCCGAATCAGGAGCAATCGGGGGGACAGTCCTGGGGACAGTTCATGGGGGATTGTCCTACATGTACGTCACATGTTCCATTTCCACAGACACAATCGAGATCGCAAGCATTTGCGCCCATTTCAGTCGGTTCGCAAACTTTGTTTCCGCAGAATGGATCCGGGCAATCGTTAGGGCAACTAGCGTGCGTTTCATATGGGTCGCAAACTCCATTGTTGTTGCACTTGTTGTTCGGATTCAATTCGTACTGAAGGACATATTCGTTTACATCCGCTGGATGAGTAATCTGGCCGAACTGATCATATTGATTCTGTGATCTTGCAGGGTAAACGAGGATATAGTGCCATCCTCTATGGGTTGCATCAACTTCCAGCTCTTCATTATCATTCGGTGTCTTGGATTCTTTCATCCGTACGTATCTGCCTTCGCTGTCGAAATACCCTATCTCCAAGTTGAGATCCCTGCCCAGGTGATACCTGTATAGAACCTTCACCTTGAGAGTCTCGTTCGGGAGAAGGTAAAATCTGTACCAGTCATGATCACCCGGTGGACATATGGCCAGACTGCCCAGACCGTTTGAATAGTTTTTCCGCCGAAAACCCTCAATGGTCGGCATGGGGGGACATACGCAAGGATTATACTCCGGATCGTCCGGCGGAAGACCGCAAAACAGAGTGACCGCCATCTCGGGCGTGTTGTTGGGTTCCAAGTCCGCGTCCTGTTTGCCGTCAAATATGTAACCGTCCATCATGCACTCCGGCAGGTAGTCCATGCAGATGCCTCCATAACAAGTATACCCTTTTGGGCAGGCTCCGCCGGGGCCACAGAGAAACGGTGCCGGAGCGAGTTCCGGATTGTAACATCCGGAAAGGCCGGCGATCATAAAACCTACAAATATCGTGAGACTTTTTTTCATGGGGTCGTTCCTCAAAATGATTAGAAATTCAGTCCATAGGTGAAACCAGCGGTTCCTCTGCCCACAATAGGCGCTACGGATGAAGATTTTTCAGCTTTCTCTCTTTTTGAACCGAAGACGCCGAAGTGGTTAAGCCACAAGTAAATCGCTCCTCCAGCTGCAACCGCTGCGAAAGACAAACAGACGATCCCTCCGACTTCGTACGATCTTCCCTTGTTTTCGGTGTCTTGCAAAGATGAGTCGAAAACCGCAAAGGGCGGAAAATCCCACCCTCCTCCGGGCAACCTTGCTGTTCCCGAGTCAGCAATGTCTTGTGCTTTGTAGCGGGATTGTATGCCCAGACCGATGCCCGCGCCTGCAAGAGCGACAGTAGCAGCTGTTAGGGCGATTGCACCGTACATCCGCCAGGGACGCACCGTTTCTTCATCAGGTCTTTCAATGGGAACGGACACGCCCTTCACAATCTTGGTGGTTACTGCAGGGTCCTGGCCCGAATCGTCCATTCGTCCTCCCGGCTGCATGGGGGCCTCGGGGCTGAGGAGAATAATGTTCGGGGATGTGGCCGTTCCCGAACCGGCGATTCTCTTTCCGGTTCTGCCAACCGCTTCAATGTAGTACTGGAGCGATGTTCCTTTAAGTACGCTGTGGTGAATAAGATAGCTGTAAATTCCCCTACGGCCCGGGGGCATCAGCTTTTTTTCAAACTCTTCTCTACCAGGAGCTCGATAATACACATAGAGCCTGGCCCATTCGATGTCATCGGGTAACTCTGCTTCTATCAAGAGAGGCAGGTTGGGCCTTGCCTCCTCGATGATTTCATGAATTATTTCGCCTGGTTTTACGCGGCGAACGATTCTCTTGGGTTCCGGTTTCGGTTCTTCTTCAGGCCGAACATCAGGAGTTCTTACCGGATGATCCGGTTCGGACGGCTTTGTTTTAATCGTGCCTCCTAGAGCCTCAATTGCTTCCTGCGCCTCTTTTCTTCTGGGTTCCGTCAAGCGGGCTTCATCCAAAAACTGTTGAAAAGCTGCGATCGCTTCTTCCACCAATTCGGCCGCTTGATATGTTTTACCTATGTAATAGAGCACCAATGGAACCGGCCGTATGTTGTATGCTCTGCGCAGTTCCCTGACCGCCTGCAGGTACTGACCTGCCTGGTAATGGGCGAAGCCTTTTTGAAACGCCTCTTTTGCTTGATCTCGGGGCGTTTCCTGCCCTTGCGCGAGACCAGCCATGCCCGTCATGCAGACTATCAGGGCGAAAAAGCCAAGCATTCGTTTCATATCTTGCATCATTTTCCCTCTTGATCCCTTGTGTTCAGGATGGTTTTCCGTGTCTGAGCCCGCCGAATCCGGGAAGCCTCTTTAAAACGGGCTTTCCCAGACTTCTTTTGCCCCCGGTTTCTTTTTTGCCGGAGGTTTCTTTTGCGGTTGTTTTGTTTTTGGTGTCGTTTTCTTTACGGTTGTCGGCCGTTTTTTCGGAGGAGCGGGTTTTTTAGCTTTTTTCTCCACCGGGTCTTCTTCGGGTTCGGCTGTGTCGGCAACATCGGTTTCCGGCTCAGCGGTTTCCGGCTCAGCGGTTTCCGGCTGAGTCGTTTCTACTCGGTCCTCTTGCGGATCAAGCGGTTGAACTCTGAACTCAGGTTTTTCGATGGGTTTTTCCACCGGTTCTTGTGTCTCTTTGGGTTGGACTTCTGTTTGCTCAACCGGTTTTTCAGGAGCAGGCGCATGTGCAGGTTGTTCCTTGGGTCCATCCGCCCCTTTTCCCAACTGAACGCCCACAAATACGAGGGCGCCGGCCAAGATGACCGCGGATCCGAACATGGCCACCCATTTCATGGTTTGAGAAGAGTCGCCTCCAGCCGGAGCCACCGCCGGCCCTGCGGTAGAAACGACCGCGGGTGATGCAGCAACAGGCGCTCCTTGCACAGCGGTTTCCACAGGTTCTTTGGCAACGGCTTTTTCAGAAGCGGTTCTTTCGGCGTTTTCCCTTGCCTTTCTTTCGGCCTCCTCCCGTGCTCTCTTTTCAGCCTCAAGCTTTTCGGCCAACTCCTTCTTCGCCCGTGCTTCTGCTTCCAGCCTGGCCTGCAGCTCGGCGTCTTGCTTGGCCTTGAGATCCGCTTCCTGTTGCGCTTTTGCGTTTTTGGCTTCCTGTACTTCTTCTTCAAACCACGAATGAGCGTCTTTCACGAAAGCATCGACGATCTCTTCACCCGCCGGTTCTCCCAGAATGTCTACTTCAGGGGTTTTAGCTGCCTTTTTGATGTCTTTTGTTTCTTCGGTCTGCACAACTACCTCCCGGCTCGCTGGTTCCCGGATCCATGTCCCTTAGGCAACGAACCCTCAGCCGACGAAGAGCAAACATGCCTACGTCGGCAGCGGTACGTTCGGTCCGAACAATCCACTCAAATCAACAAAGTCGATCTTATAATCCATTTTGAATCTTCGGGACAACAGTTTTTTCAGCTTTAATACCTTCTTTGTTTGGTTCTCTGCTTTTCATCCAATGTCCGGCATTTTCCAGGCATTGTTTCGACAGTGCCAAGGCTTGTCCGGGGCTGTTACGAAGTATTGGACACTACAAAGACCTCGAATGTTTGAAGAACTATCACAAAATCCAAAAAAACACGAGTATTTTCCACGAAAATTGTGTAAACGACAAGTTGTTTCAAAAACCATTCGGATTGAAGCGCGGAGTTTGGCAATTTAATTCGGAATGACAAGAATGAGATTTTTTGAGAAATCAGTGATCTCGAAGAAATGAAAAACAGAGAAGAGAGCCTGAAAGATTATGACCAGATCAGAAAAAACCAAGCTAGGCGGATTCGGCAGAAGAGGCGGAGTTCGGAAAGAAGATAGGAGCGTCCAAAAAACCGTAGGAGTGCGCAGGGGAAGTATCAGGCTTGACAGCGAAGGAGCCTGGTGGGTCAAGGCGGGGCATCCGTGGGTTTATCGAAATACACTGAAGCACGGAGTGGGAACCGACTTTTCCATGCGGGAAAAAGGGCTTTTGGAAGCAGTGGATTCCAGAGGAAAGTTTATAGGCCGGGGCTACTTGTGTTCCGAGGGGGCCGTGGCCATGCGAATATTGTCAACAAGAGAAGCACCCCGACACAAAACCGGATTGGTGGAAAATTCAATAGTCAAAGCTTTGGCTTTAAGGGAAAAACTCTTACCGAAGGGTCTTTCCGTATACCGGCTGGTTCACGGAGAAGGCGAAGGCTTGTCGGGGTTCGCGGTGGATCGCTTCGCGCGCTTCGCCGTGATCACTCAGTATTGCGAAGAAGGAGGCTTTTTAGTTGAAGACATTTGCAAAGTGATGGCTGAAAAAACAGATCTCGAAGGTGTATACTTGCAAAAGAGGTTTCGCCCGCTTTCCCATGAAAAGCAGCATTCGGCAGCATCCTTGGTATGGGGGCGGAGAGCGGACATGGAAGAGGTAGTGCACGAAAACGAATTGAAGTTTCTCGTGGATGTGCGCGCTCCGGTAAGTGTTGGTTTTTATTGCGACTTGCGTGAAGCCCGTTCTCTTGTTGGTCGGATCTCGAAAAACAAGAAAGTTGTAAACTGTTTTTCTCACACGGGTAGTTTCAGTGTTTACGCTGCCGCTGCGGGCGCCGAAGAGGTCGTATCCATAGATATTTCAAAAAAATATCTTGCCTGGTCGAAAAAGAATTTTCGCCTTAACGAACTGGATCCCGACAAATACGAATTCATGGCGCTGGATGCCGTCGCTGCAATGGCCCGGCTGGCGAAACAAGGACGCGGCCCCTATGATATCGCTATCCTTGATCCACCGACTTACTCTGCTGGAAAAAAAAGTTTTGTCCTGAAAAACGACTATCCCGTGCTCATGGAGACGGCATTGAAAATAGTAAAACCCGGCGGATTTATCCTTGCGTGTTGCAACACGCAAGGCGTGGACGAGGAAGGGTTTCAGAAGCTTATCGCCCAAGGGGCTGTCCGGGCAGGCAGGACTTTGAAAATATTGGAAAAAATGGGCATGCCGGCGGATTTTCCCCAACCGGTCGGATTCAGGGAGGGATCATACTTGAAAGCTTTTTTCATGGCGGCCGATTAATCTTGCGGCTGGATCGGAGCTGTATAGGCGATCATTTTTTAAAGAATCTTTTTGAGACCATGCAGATCTTTTTCAGAAATCCCGTATTCCATGGCTAGTTTTTGTATGACTTCGTGATTTAGACCGATTTGCCGAAGAGTTTGCATTCTTTTCAGTGCGCTGAAAAGATCCTCCCACGAGCGAATACCCGCCAGTTGTAAAGCGTGAGCGTCGGCAGGTTCGTTCATAAGAGCGTCCTGCCGGAGGGATGCTTCCGCGAGAACCAGGCACATCATTCCTTCCGCTACGGTCACCACTCTGGGTGCAAGGCAAGGATCGTGTCTCCCCACGGTTTTAACGATGCAAGGGTTGTTTTTTGTGTCCACGCTCTTTTGCGGAATCCCTATGGATGGGGTGGGTTTGACGGCAAGCCTGATGACAATAGGGGATCCATTCGAAATCCCGCCCAGCAGGCCGCCTGCCATGTTTGTTTCAAACCCGCCGGGGCACAGGTGGTCATTTGATTCTGATCCCTTTTGTTCTGAGAGCGCGAAACCCGCGCCGATCTCGATTCCCTTGACCCCGCCGATAGACATGAGGCCCGAGGCAAGTTCTGCATCCAGTTTGCAAAAAACCGGATCCCCCCACCCCGGGGGTACGCCGTAGGCCCGAAGTTCAATCACCCCGCCGATCGAGTCACCGGCTTTACGAGTTTCGGCCACCAGGTTCTTCATGGATTCGGACGCTTCGTGATCCGGGCAGCGCACCGGGGAACTTTCAATCATCCGGGCGGCTTCCGTAAAATCTCCGTTTTCGCAGGCTCGTTCAAACTGCCGGATGGTTGAATGTGAAATCTGGATGGGGCCGATTCGCCGGGTGAAACCGATTACGGATACCTTCTTTTTTTTCAGGAGTTGTCTTGCCATCGCTGCGGCGGCTACCCGCGCAGCGGTTTCACGTCCTGATGATCTTCCGCCTCCGCGCCAGTCCCGAATGCCGTATTTTGCAAGAAAAGTGAAATCCGCGTGACCGGGACGAAAGATGTTTTTCAGATGTTCATACGCTTTGGGATCCGCGTTTAAGTTTCTTATCAGAAGACACAAAGGCGCTCCCGTGGTTCGGTTGTTGAAAACGCCTGAAACGATTTCCACCCGGTCCGGTTCTTTTCTCGGTGACACCAGTTCGTTTTGACCGGGCCTTCTGCGATCCAGCTCTTTCTGGATTTCCCGTATGTCGAATTCTATGCCTGGCCGTACCCCGTCCAGAACCACTCCCACTCCGTATCCGTGAGATTCTCCGAAAGTGGTTATGCGAAAAAAGCTTCCAAATGAATTGGGACCTCTACTCATCGATCAGCAGACCTTTTATGTTGCAAAAAACACAACGACTTCCAGATCACAGCGAGTTTTTCCACGACTTCTTCAATGCTTGGTTCCGCGTCGACTATTGCATGCGCGACTTCCAGGTACAAGGGATGCCTTTTAAGGTTCATCGCCTTCATTTCATCTTCGGGCGAGAGGTTAGTGAGCTTGGGACGGGAAGATTTTTGCCGTGGAGTTGATTGAATGCGCTTTACCAATGTTTCACAATTTGCCTGGAGGTATACCACTTGACCCAGCGCGGTGATGAGGTTGCGGTTTGTCGTTGATTGCACGATTCCTCCGCCCGTGGATACGACTTCCGGGGTGGGTCTCTTCTGAAGAGTTTCCAGGCTGCGGCGCTCCAAAGAACGTAACGCGGATTCTCCTTCCGTTCGAAATATTTCTTGTATTGTTTTTCCCCTTTCTTTTTCGATCCACTCATCAGTATCGAAAAAGCCCGCGCCGATTCGACTGGAAAGAAGTTTTCCTGCCGATGTTTTCCCCGAGCCCCGGAGTCCAACCAGGATCAGGCGACATGGGAGGTCTGAACGAATCATTTAAAAAGCTCCAGTTTTTCCCAAAAATGGGGAAAAGACTTGTCAACGCAGCCGGGGTCAAGGATCGTTATACCATCCACCCGGAGCGATATGATTCCGAAAATCATCGCCATGCGGTGATCCCCATGGGGATCCAATTGGGCCGGGCCGCTAAGCGGCGAGGGATTAATGATCCAGCCGTCATCAAGGGTTTTGATTTTAGCGCCCAGCTTGCTCAGCTCTTTGGCCGGCACTTCTATTCGGTCGCATTCCTTGATTTTCAAATGGGAAACATTCAGGATCTTCGTGGGATCTTCGCGAAAAAGAGCGCATGCAAGCGCGGTGGGCGCCACGTCAGGACATTCATGCATGTCAATCTCTTTCGGGCCGGGGCTTTTCAATTCTTCCAGGATGTTGCTAAAAACTCGGTCGCCCTGCTTGGATTTTGGGGAGACATTTGTCACGTGAACAGGTTTTCCCGTGAGCAGCGACGCTGCCAGCATGTATGAAGCGCTGGAATGATCTCCTTCCACGAAATATTTCGCGGCGAGGTAATCTCCGGCCGGAACCGAGAAAACATCCTCGTTCTTTGCGGCTTTGCCCGCGGATCTTTTAACTGTGATTCCGAATGATTTCATCACGTCTACCGTTAGGTCAACGTAAGGCGAAGACGGTACGGCCGATGTGAGTTGAATTTTCAATCCTGATTCCATTTTTGGTCCGATCATCAACATGCCGGAGAGTTGCTGACTGGAACCTGCGGGATCCAGTGTTACGACATGGGGCGCATGATCCGAAAGCTTTTTCTTAAAGCACACTGGCGGACAGAAAGGTTTTTCAAGGCACTCGATCTCCACCCCCATCCGGTCGAGGGTTTCGAGCAACCCTTTCATGGGGCGGTTCCTCATGGCCTCAACGCCGTCGATGGTCATGGATTCCCCGGCTCTGAGCAGCAGAGATATGGGTGCCAGGAACCGTACCGCCGTGCCGGCGTTGTTCAGAAACAGGGTTTCTCCCGGAGGGAGCAACTTTTCCGGCCCGGTGATTTCAAGAGCCGAAACATCGGTTGTTCCGTCGCGCGTTGTGGTGTGTTTCACCTGGACGCCCATTTTTCTGAGGGCTTTTATGAGAACTCTCGAATCGTCGCAGTCCAGTGGATTCAAGATGGAACTTTGTCCCGGGGTTAGGGCTGCTACCAGGATCGCCCTCTGGGTAAGGCTTTTCGATGAAGGAACCGTGACCGACAGTAGATCCGTCATTGTGGAGATCGGTTTTTTGTCACAGGGACAAAAAACCGGGTGATTGTTTTTTTTTGACATGTCCCGCCTGCGGAGGGTTGTACGCGGTTCTAGTCGTTTACCACGAATTTCCGAATGTTGTTTTCAAAGAAATCAACGATTTGGCGAGCGGCTGCTGTTCCGGCGTTCACATTGGCCTCTTCTGTCTGCGCTCCCATCTTTTTCGGAGTGGCGTAGTAACGTGCCGAGTATTTTTCCATCAACACTTTGTGGGTCTCATCCTTGGGAGCTATGTCGGTGACATATCGCAGATCCGTACGCTCGCCGAACATTTCAACAAGCTCGGCTTCATTAATGACCTCGGCCCTAGCCGTGTTGACCAAAACACCGTTTTCAGGGAGCAGGCTCAAGAGACTCCGGCCGATGGAGCCCTTTGTTTCCGAGTTTGCCGGGATGTGAAGCGAGAGATAGTCACTGTCTGCAAACAGCTCTTCCGCGGATGCCTTGGGTTCCACGGACATTTCCCGGATGCTTTTTTCGTCCACGAATTTGTCAAAAGCTCTCACCTTCATTCC
This sequence comes from Myxococcales bacterium, assembly GCA_007131745.1. Next base: position 27,925 of record SLPX01000035.1, on the reverse strand, counting down.
GAATCCCTTGGCTATATCAGCGACCGCTTTTCCCACAGCGCCTATTGCCAGGAGGCCGAGACGCTTTCCTTTTAGTTCGGTTCCGGGTTTTCCGTTGAATTGACCCCTGGCCATGTAGACCATCATTCCACCGGCCAGCTCGGCCACAGCGTTCGCGTTTTGTCCGGGCGTGTTCATTACGAGCACTGACCGCTTTTTGGCTCCTTCACAGTCCACATTGTCATACCCAGCGCCCGCGCGTACGACCAGTTTGAGTTTTTTTGCTGCATCTAAAACTTCTTCATCCACTTCGTCGCTGCGAACTATCATAGCGTCCGCATCCGCAACCGCTTTTAGCAGGTCGCTCTTTTCCGGATATGATTCCAGGACCGGGGCATCATATCCCGCTTCTTTCAAGATAGCGGTCACCTGGTCGCGGGCAATCGGGGAAAAGGGCTTAACGGTCGCCAACAAAACCTTCTTAGACATGAAAAACCTCCTCAATGTAGAATTGTGCTGAGACCTATCTAACCCGGTTTGAGTCGGGATGCAATGGATGTCTTTGAGGTTGATCAGAATAAGGGGTTCATTATTCGGGGTTGTTTTTCAGGATGGAGAGCGCTGGCGGGCGGATCATGTCCGCGGTAAAACATTCGCCGGTCCAGAGCTGTAGCTGTTCGATGCCCTGGTGAATCCACATTTCAATGCCGGGGACAATGGCGGCACCGCGTTCCTTGGCATCCTTCAAAAGAGTGGTTGTTACAGGTCGGTGAATCATATCCATGACCACACGCCCGGAGAGGTCGAGTTGTTCCGGAAAGGCAAGCGGTGAGCAGGCTTCTTCCCCCTTGCGACTTCCCACGGGAGTAGCGTTGATGAGCACATCCCACGACGTGTGTTTTTCTGGGTTCCAGGGTTTTACGCGCAAGCCCTTGGCGAGCTTTAGTGCTTTTTCCGGCCGTCGTGCGAAAAGGGTTACATTCGCGCCGGCTTCTTTTAATGAGAGGGCTGCTGCTCTCGCGGCTCCGCCCGCCCCGAGAACACAAACCTCGACAGGTGAACAGGTTTCCTTGGACAACCGTTTCAGGTGATCTTCAAGGGCGGAGACCGCGCCCTGGCCGTCGGTGCTGAAGCCTTCCCATCCGTTGTCCGTTAGGACCATCGTGTTTATTGATTCCAAGATGCGGGCGGGACCTTTCATGGATTTGCACAGGCCGGCCGCTGCATCCTTGTGGGGCATGGTGACGGCCGCGCCGCTAAGCCCCATGGGCTTCAACGCGGCTATCGCTTTTTTGGGATTCGCGGTGGGGGCTGGAAGATAAACATATGGAAGCCCTGCCTTTCTGAATAAAAAATTGTATACGGGAGGCCCGGGCGAATGGATTGTCTGTGACCCGCCAAGGAGTACGAGCAATTTGTTTTCATTTTGTGCATCCGCGTGGGTATGCTGCAGATCAATGCCGAGATTTTCCAGTTCATCAGTGCACAGCTGGCCGGCAGCGGTTTGGTTTTCCTTGTCCGCTGCTACATAAGTCCAAGGGCTTTTGAAGAACCTGTAAAAAACCCTTCCTATCGATGCACCGTCTCCCATGGGAGCAAAGACAAGGGGTTTTTGGGGAAAACGATGGAGCAGAGTTTTTATGTCGGCATAGCGGGCCACATCCGATACGTTTAATGCCAGTTTCATGACATGGGCCGGCCCTTGAACCATGTCATCCAGGATTCGAATCATTTCAGAGAGTTCCCAGTTTTCGTCGAAGACATGATGAGATACGATGACGCGGCCTTTTTCGGCGAGAAAAGTTGCGAGTTCCGGTCCTGCAGTCCATTCAATATCCACTAAGCGATTGGGCTGGGAAAACGCGCGCGCCAGCAACTCCGCGCGTTGTCTTTCATCTCCCCTGTACTTTCCTCCCTGGGACTCCGTGCGGCAGGTTATGATCAGGTCTCCGGCTTTATTGCCTTGTTTTGTCGGGATTTCCAGGAAGGATGAGGGGTGATCCGCAAAATCCAGGCGGATTTCCTGGAGTGGTGCGTTAGAAAAACGCGCCAATCGATCATTGAGAGCTTGAGTCGTTTTTTCCCGGCCGGTGATGCATATCATAACCATGTATTATTTCATTTATTCACCGCGCTCAAGGTGTGTTGATCCTTTTCAGTGTTTTTTGTGGAGGAGGGTTTCGTACAGGTCGCGGTATCGGAGCGCTGATTGCGTCCAGCTGAAATCTTTTGACATCGCCCGTTTGCGTGCACTGTTCATGCTCCGCTGGTTCCGGTAGAGGGAACCGGCGCGTTTCACTGCGTGGGAAAGGGCTGCAGGGGAGGGGTCTTCGAATACTATGCCTGTGCCGGCATTCGGCGTTTTCCCGGATCCGTCTTGATCCTCGGGGATATTTTCCAACGAATCCGCGAGGCCTCCGACTTTTCTCACAATGGGAAGCGTTCCGTATCTCATGGCATACATCTGGGTCAAGCCGCAGGGTTCCATTCGCGACGGCATGAGAAAGAAGTCGGATCCAGCGATGATGCGGTGTGCAAGAGTTTCATCGTATCCGGTTCGTGCCGCGATACGGACCGGGTATTTTTCGGCTTTCTTGCGAAAAGAAAGTTCCATCTCCGGATCTCCTGAGCCGAGCACGACAAGTTGGCCTTCCTCCAGTATCGCCGGCAGCCCATCTATGATTAGATCCGTGCCTTTGTCCCTATTTAAACGGCTGACCATCCCGAACAGAGGTCCCGGGTGGTCTTCGGACAAGCCGGTTTCTTTTCTCAGAGCGGTCTTGTTGTCTTCTTTCCGGGTGAGGTTTCTTGGGCCGTAATGTTGTTCCAAAAAAGGATCTTCTGCGGGATTCCATGTCTTGTAATCCGCGCCGTTCAAAATGCCGGTAAGATCGTTTCTTCGAGTTGCCAGGAGTCCGTGCAGCCCGTGACCTCCTTCAGGAGTTTGAATCTCCCATGCATGGGTCGGTGAGACGGTTGTTATGGCATTGGAGAAAAATATCCCTGCCTTGAGGAACGAGATGCTGCCGAAAAATTCGACGCCGTACATGGAAAAAGATTCAGGAGGAAGATTCAACGGCCCGAGCCAGTAACGGTCGAAAATACCCGTATAAGCGATGTTATGAATGGTGAGTACGGTACGTGCCTTTGAGTCGGACGGAAGATAATGAAGATAGGCTGCGGCGAGGCCGGTTTGCCAGTCGTTTAAGTGCAGAATGGATGGAATCCAGCCGGCAGGGCTGTCCGCGGTCGATAAAATGGCCGCTGCTCTGGAAAACGCGCCGAACCGGATGGCATTGTCATGCCAGTCGTGGCCGTAAATATCGTTATAGGGTCCGCCATCTCTTTCGAAGAGCGAAGAATTTTCAACCACCCATACATCCGGTGGGTTTGAAGATCCATCCGGAAGCTTTCCTTCCAGTAAGCGCGTCCGTCCGGGGAAAAGCGGATCGCTGATATCGCAGATGAATAAAGGATCGCTGGTTTTCCCCATTTTTTCCAGGACCTGAGGATATCCCGGCACAAGAATTTTGATGGAAACACCCGTTTCGGTAAGCGCGGACGGCAGTGCCCCTGCAACGTCGGCCAGGCCCCCGGTCTTAATCATTGGAAAAATTTCGGAAACAGCATAGAGCACGTTCATTATTCAGGAACTCCTATCTCCCGGTCTTCTTAGGTCGTGTGTCATTCGGTTTCCGGGTTTTGTTGTGGGCAACGACGATTTGGACGGTTTTGTCCGCGTCCGGTTTCAAAACAGATATTCCGATCTCATGTCAACAAGTTTCAGCTCCGCCGGTTTGTTCCCTGAGGTTTTTTGGACTTTAGAACCGGGACGAAAAGAAGGGGGGGTGGCAGAAAGTCAATTAACCAGTTGAAAAAATTGATGAAAAAAACTGGCAGTTAAATTGCATGGATTTTTGGACGATGTTTTTTTGGAAGGGAAATGATGAAATGTATTCCAGGAAGATTCTGTTTGCAGCTTTCACATTCATTGCATTTTTGATGTTGCCGTTGAGTGCTGTTGCCGAGGATGCAGCTTGCGGTTCGGGGGAAACAGTATGGATCAGGATCTCTGCAGGTCCTCCCGGCAGAGTCGAAAAACTTGTTGTGCATCCGACCGATCCGGAAGTGTTGGTCGCTGCGACCCGGAGGGCCGTGTATATGAGCTTTGATGGAGCCGCCACATGGACCCTCGTATTTAGAACCGGATCAACAGATGTGCGGGGCGTTGCCCTCGGAAAGAAGGAGTTGCTCGTAGCGGACGCGGGTGGGGTTTATTCAGGGCCTTTGCAGGGTCCTCTTCGAAGAGAAAAGGCTTTTTCCGACTCGTTTCAAATAAGAGCATTGATTCGATTAAATGGAAAAACCGACCGGTTCATGGTTGCCGGGGGAAACCGCATATGGAAGAGAACGGCCGGGACATGGAAATCCTGCATCGCGGTTTTCGAGGAAAAGATACGATCGATTGCCCCCGGACCTTTTAACTCCCGTTTCCTGGCAGTGGTTGGTGAAAGGAACGTTCACATTTCCGCTGATTGGGGGCGCACCTTTGAAAAAATTGCCCTTTCTTCCCGTCCGCTCGATGCAGCTCTTGGAACGGGTCCCGGATCCACGGTTGTCCTTGCCGTCCTGACCCGGGATGGCATCGAAACAGCCCGGAAAGAAAAGAGCCCCTTTTCTATCGAAAAAAGAATTCGCCCGGGTGCTGTTGTCGTCCGACTGGAACCTGCTTCCGGGGGAAGGCGGAGTTGGCTGTTGTGGGGGGAATCCGCCTGGATGACTGCGGATTTGAATTCCGGGATCAAGGGAACAGCGGTGGGGCTGATAGGACGTCCTTCTGCGGGTGCTTTTGTGCCGGCGGCGGAGCGATTGGAACAGAAACCGGCCGCATGGATTGCAACAGAAAACGGGATATTCAAATCATTTTGGATTCGAATCCGTTCCACCGGCGACAAAGTCCATTGGTCGGAAGATGAGATTGATTTTTCATTGGTTCCCGAATTTGAGCATGTTTCTTTTCCGTTTTCTTTCAAGCGAATCAGGTGGAGCGAATATCTTCCTCGATTCAGGCTTTCATTGGATGTCAGGATCTCAGAAACAATTGATTTTTGGGATCAGCGTATGAGGAGAGCGAATGTGCGGGTCTGGGCGGCCCTCGTGTGGCCTCTGGGCCGCAGGTCCATGAGCGGTTCGTCGCTGCAGCTCTATGCAAGGGACCGGCAAAGACGCATCCGGAGGAAGATGGAATACCGCCGCGCTTTGATGCGCGCATTGCGGCAGCTCAATTTTGTAAAGGAAAAAGGTTGCAATCTTAACCTTTTTCAACGCGCAACCCTGGAGTTGCAAATCGAGGAAATTCGAACCTTGCTTGGAAGCGAGGTTATTCACAATCCTCGTCGCACTGGAAGAGGATATTGATCCAAACATGTCGGCAATACATTGACTTGAGGAGGTTGTGCAAATGAAGAAGAAAAAATTTTTTCTTGTTTGTCTTTTCTTGTTTTGCTGGACTCAAACAGCACAAGGACGAAGCTCGGCACGGAGAATCGTCCGCAGAAAAGAAAAAATTGCTTTGAGAGAAGACCCTCCGGATGCAGCGGAAGAAAGGGGGACGGAGAAAAAGAGGGCGGACACCGGGGACTTCGAAGAGGAAGATGGCTGGGGTAAGGAAGTTGATGAGAAAACCTGGAATAAAACCGTCCGGCAGAGCACCAACGAAAAAAAAACCGGAAGAGGTCAAGAGATTTCGGAAATATCGGCTCTTTACGAATGGGAACCAGGGATCAGGGAATTGCAGGAAGCTGCGATAAGGTATGCACTCTTAAACAGGTCGATTGTTGCATCGTGGACAAGGAGGGTCCGGTCGGCTGCTTGGCTGCCTGATTTGAGAGTAAAATTCGATCAGAACCGCGGGGCGGAATACAGGCTTAAGGGAATACATGGAACGTCCGGCGAGTGGGCTGAAAAAGAGGGAGATGGTCTTAGTTACGGGATACAGTTGACATGGACCCTGGGAAGACTTGTTTTCAACGCGGATGAACTGAAGGTTCACAGGGAGGCACAGCGCATCGCACAAATGCGCGAGGACGTCGTGCATGGAGTCACGAGGGTTTTTTTTGAAAGAAGACGGCTTCAGATAAACGATTATTTGAATCCCCCCAGGACCGCCCGAACCGCGGTTTCGCGACGACTTGCCATAGAACGTTTGGAAAGCCTGCTGGACGGAATAACGGGTGGATGGTATGGGAAAGAATTGAAAAAACGCCGTCCTCCATTGCCTGGAAAATCAGGTCGGGCTTTTTGACCGCCTTGCTTTTTAACCGAAACAGGCGTAATGTTCGTCGATGAGGAGCGGTTGCTGAAAGCCGTTTTACCTGACGGCTGAAAAATGATTTGTCTAAGGCAAGATTGGCAGGAAGCACTTGCAATACGGGAAGAAAAGAAGACATCCCCGTTTTGATGTTGATATAGAAGCCAGGGTTTTGACGGCTCTCGGTTCCCAGAGAGCGCGAACTCGTGATTTAAGCCGGGGCGGTCTTTGTTTTGTCCTTCCTACTCCGCTCAAGATAGGCATGAAATTCACCATGGAAATGGCCTTGGTTCTGGGAGAAAACGCGTTCTCGGAACCATTGTCCGTCCAGGGAAAAATTATCTGGTGCACTCCGGTCGACGGCGGGTATCAAATGGGAGCCGCGTTCTCATCACTTGATGAGCAGACCAGGCAATATCTTGAACTGTTTTTGAATTTCTTGGCTAACGGCTTTCAACCCGAAGAAGATCAAGAAGGAGAAAACGGGAAAATCAATGAACAGCTTTCATGAAACGCGAGCGCATAGTCGCTACGATATAAGAATCAGCGCGGAAGTTGCTTCAGGGGGCGTGGTTTTTACATGTACCACCAAGGATTTAAGTATCGGGGGAGTGGGGGTTACATGTGATCGGGAGCTTACTGTGGGGCATCCTGCCCTGGTGACCCTTTTTGTTGTGGTGGATGATATTGAGGACCTGGGAACCGATCCCTTGGAGTTGGCTGCTGATATCGTGTGGTGCAAAAGCATCGACAAAGAGAGCTACCTTGCAGGGTTGAAATTTTCGGACATGGATCAGGAGAGCAGGGTTTATTTGCAGAGGCTTTTGACCGTGGCGCAAAACGAGAGCCCTTGATTATTTGTGCTCCATGACGGGAGAGACGATCGTGAAAAGGTATAGACGAGGATTTGCACGCAAAGGCGATGGGTTGTTCACAAGAACTTCAGTTTGGGTTTTGGCAGTTGTCCTGCTTGCAATGAGTGGCGAGGCGGATGCCAAAAAATCCTGGGATTTGCTTTATGATACCGTAGGTGACGGCAACGTTATATTTGACCTGTATGCAGTGGATGAACAAAATGTTTGGGCTGTTGGATTTGAGGATCAAGGTACAGGAAGCCCCTCCGTTGGTTTGAGATCAACCGATGGCCGGAGTTTCGGCCGGATGTCTCTTCCTTCAATGGGCGGCGGCCAATTTGAATTCACGTTTTTTTCATCCATTGCTTTTTCGGATAGTCAAAACGGATGGCTTTTCAGCTCGAAAGTTTCCTTCATGGGGGCGGAACATGTTTTGTGGAAAAGCAGTAACGGCGGAATGTCATGGAGCGAGGATTATGAGCCTTCCGAGGAAATACACAAAATGCAGGCAATACCCACGGGAGAACTTTTTGCCGTAGGGGAAGATACGATTCTGATTTTCACTCCCGGAGAAGGCTACAGTGAAATAACAGTGCCTGTTCCTGCGGGTCATTCTCTGTCGGATATTTTTATGTTCAATGCGGAGTGTGGTTTTACGGTTGCTTCCACATCTCCGGAAGACGGGCCGGTGACGGGAGCTGTTTTGTGGACCACGGACAGCGGCCGGACGTGGGAAATCAGAGCACAGGGGCTTCCGTACATGCTGGGCGGAATCTCTTTTGTGACAGCGGACATGGGGTGGATTGCTGCAAAGGGAGCTGATGCGGGGTATGTTTTGAAAACAACCGATGGAGGCAGGAACTGGACGCCTCAAAGCCTGCCGGATCACGATAACCCGGTATTTGGTTCGAGCACATCCCCGGTAACCGAGTGCAGGGATGTTCGTTTTTTCGATGACATGCGAGGCGTCGCGCTCTGTCTTGCATGTACGGGAAACTGTGAACCCGAAGATGAAGACAGCCCTTCTTATTATACGGTGCTGAGCTGGACTCAAAACGGGGGATCAACCTGGGAGATGGATCCTGATTATGAAGAACACATGAACGCTGGGCCGTTCGGTGATATGGTCAGGGCTTCCGGTATGTTTGCCATGGCGTTTCCATCACCCAACGCTGGATTCATGGCGGGTGAAAACAATCTGGTTTTGGGATACAAGGCGGATTCCCCCGAAGAGCCGGGGTGGCCGAAACCCGGATGTGCAGTTGAAAACGGGAACGGAAACGGCAATGGCAATGGAAACGACAACGGAAACGACAATGGAGTTGATCTGGATGGGGATCTTTCCCGCCAGCTTTCGGGATGTGGATGCGGTGGAATTCCACTTGGAAGCAGCGGATCGTTTTTCTTGTTTCTTTTCGTCCTTTTCTTTTTACCTGTTTTCTTGCGTCGAAGAGCTTGAACGGTAGAGCACCTTGTTCATGGCTCCCGGCGCAACATCATCGCGGAGAAGCAGACGGATCTACGTGGGCAACGTACCTGTTGGGGGAGGCGCGGCCGTAGCAATTCAGTCCATGGCCAGGCGTCCCACCGAGGATGCAGCGTCCGTTGTGGAGGAGATTAGAAAGATGACCGCGGCTGGAGCGTCCCTTGTCAGGGTTGCTTTGACGCGTGAGTCCGAAATCTCCGCCTTGAAAACCATAATCGCTGAAAGCCCCGTTCCTGTAATAGCGGATGTCCATTATCCGTTGGAACTTGCAGTAAAAGCCCTGGACGCGGGAGTCGCTGGTGTAAGAATAAATCCCTTGTTTCCAGCCGATAGAACGGTGGAAAAAAAGCTGGCCAGCGTTCTCAGAAAGACAAACAGTGCGGTAAGAGTGGGTGTAAACGCGGGCACCTTGAAACCGGGCAGGGAAGTCACCTTGGAATCCCTTCTGAATCCTCTTTGGGAGACGGTGAATCGACTTGCCGATGACGGGGTTGAAAACATAAAGATTTCCGCCAAATCTTCACACATAGACCTGAATGCCAGGCTGAACAGGGCGCTTGCAGCAGGGGGGGACCGGCCGATACATTTGGGCTTCACCGAATCCGGAGCCGGTGTGCAGGGAACGGTTCGTTCAGTCTTAGCCTTGGCTCCTCTTCTTTCCGAGTCGATTGGAGACACTCTTCGCATTTCATTGTCCGGAGCTCCCATTGATGAAATCAGGGCGGCGAAAAGCCTGTTAAAGGCGGTGGGGCTTCGGGATGAAGGCGTGGAGATCATAGCCTGCCCGATGTGCGGTCGCACCAGGGAGGATATTTCCGGAATAGCCCGAGAGCTTGAAGAAACTTTTGAGGGGTGTCGTGTTTCGTTGACCGTTGCAGTCATGGGTTGTGAAATCAACGGGCCGGGGGAAGCGAGCAGGTGTGATCTTGGAATAGCGGCTGCTCGTAATGGTTGGCTGTTGTTTTCCCGGGGAAAGATCATGGAAAGGTGCGGCCCGCGAAAAGGACCCCAAAGATTGATTGAAGAGGTTTTCAAGGAGGAAGATTCTCGCAAGTGACATCAGGTCTTCAAAACAATAAGAGACGATCTATGTTCGATCGCTCCCACTTTTTCGCTTTTTCATAGAGTGGAAAAGTTCTCTCCTGTGCCTTGAATTCATCCGTGTGGAACTGTCTCCTGCCACCCTTGACCGGTATCGGATGAACATGGTGGAGCATTTCATGGTAGATTACGCTTTCTATAAAATAGTCGGGCACGAATTTTCGATCCAGCGCGGGGTGAATGCGGATGAGACGATCCTCGACCGAATAGGATCCCATTTTTATCGATCGGTGTTTTTTCATGGAATTTCTGGATGAGCGCTTCGGCGAACGCCCCCATGTAATGTCGATTCTCAATGCGCCCTCAAAAAAGAGATCATTCAATTTGTCAAAAATTTTCTGGATGTCGTAGTATTTGCCTTTTGTCGTAAGCTTGGGCCTTCTTGCCAGTTTAGGATCCGCCGCCTTGATCTTGTCTTGGTTTCTGTCGATGAAATCATTCAGCGTTTCCGAGGACTTTGAATCGCTTTTTTCAACATATCTGGCCAGCGCTCTTACAACTTCGACGTTTGCATGCAGGAACATGTGGTGAACTCTCAGGCGGAAGTGGGACCCTTTTCTTTTCACTGTAATGATGCTGTAGCGGTTGTCGGTGATTACCAGTTCCAGGGACCCTTTCATGTGGGCGCTTACCCTTTTTTCCAGCAGCTTGCGCGCATTTTCCTCCGGAACCCCTTCCAGTGGAAGTCGCCACTGGAGGTCGTCTTCTGAGTTTTCAGGTAAAACGGCGTTTCTTCCCGGGGTGGTTTTCTTGTTCCCTTTTGTCCTGGTCCTGTGGCTAAGGGAAGAAGGCGGAGAAACAAACGAGAAGGAAGTCTGAACGGCGTTCTTTTTCGGCATTCTCCACCAGTTGAAAACTTACTACAAAACGAAGCTGAACATTTTTTTGTTGAAAAGGACACATTTCCTTCAAACATGTCCAAGTATAGCCTCACCCGTCTTAAAGGGCAAATTTAGCGATGTTCAGATCGTTGTTGTGAATTAAAGAATCGGCAGATAATTGTTAAGTTCGTAATCGGTCACCTGAGCGCGGTATTTCTCCCATTCAATCAGTTTGTTTTCAATGAATTTGTCGAAAATGTGGTTTCCGACACACTCTCTTGCAAAGGTGCTTTTTTCCATTTCCTGAACCGCTTCGTACAAGTCTCCGGGCAAGGTATCGATGTTCAGTTTTTGTCGTTCGTATTGTCCCAGGCGGAACAGATCCGTTTCCACCGGGTCGGGCAAAGGATAGCTTTCTTCCACGCCCTTCATTCCCGCGGCAAGCATGAGAGAAAACGCCAGGTAAGGATTGCATACCGGATCCGGACTGCGCAACTCCAGTCTGGATGCCTGCTCTTTGCCTGCGCGGTAACGAGGCACTCGCACCAAGGAGGAGCGGTTCTTTTGGCCCCAAGCGATATATACAGGAGCTTCGTAGCCGAGTACGAGGCGTTTGTAACTGTTGACCCATTGGTTCATGAAAGCGGTTATCTCCTTTATGTGGTGTAGGATTCCTGCAAGGTATTTCAGGGCGAAGTCGCTGAGGTGATAAGGATGATCGGGATCGAAAAAAAGATTTTGACCGTTTTTCATTATGGATTGATGCACATGCATGCCGGATCCATTCACACCGAAAACGGGTTTGGGCATGAAGGTGGCATAAACCCCGTTGGCTGAAGCGATTTCCTTGACCATGTACCGTATGGACATTACGGTGTCGGCCATTTTCAGTGCATCCATGTGGCGGACATCGATTTCGTGTTGCCCGGGAGCTACTTCATGATGGGAATACTCGCAGCGGATGCCCATGGCTTCAAGGGCCATGACGGTCTTGTTTCGAAGTTCCGTTCCCTTGTTGGTCATGGACGCGTCGAAGTAGCCGACCTGGTCGAAACCTTCGGTTGAATGCGGATTCTTGGTGTAAAAGTATTCTAGTTCAGGGCCAACTGAAAATGTAAGGCCCTCGGCGGCAAGCTGTTTTGTGTGGCGCTTGAGCACGCCCCTTGGGTCGCCTTCAAAGGGTTTCATGTCCGGGGTGTAAAGATCACAGAAAAACTGGGCTGACAGAGCCTTGCCGGTTTCCGGATCGCGGAAAACGGAGAACGTTTCTACATCCGGGACCGCCATAAGGTCGCTTTCTTCCACGCGCGCAAAACCTTCTATGGATGATCCGTCAAAGCCCATTCCGTCCTCCAGGGCGCCTTCGACTTCCTGCGGAGCCAATTCAACCCCTTTCATCATGCCCAGAATGTCGGTGAACCAGAACCAGATGCGGCTTATGTTTTCTTCTTTGATTTGTTTCAATATTTCATCATGTGCAGGCGGCATTGACATTTCTCCGTAGACGGGTTTAAACTCTTTACTGATTTGATGTTAAGCAAGGCGCAGCATTTTTTGACACGAAATAGGAACATAATGCAACAAATGCCTGCACGGGTGGAGAAGGTTTTTGGGTTGGGAAGATGTAGTAAAAAATACATGGAGTTCAAGGAGGTGATATCCATGAAACGTTTAGGGTTTGTTAGAATATCGGCAGGGCTTTTATTTTTGAGCCTGGCCGCGGCCGGCTGCAGTCCCTCGGGTGGTTCCCCGGGTGATAACAATGATAACCAAACGGACGCCTACGTGTTTCCGGACGCCAGGCCGAGACCCGATGCAGCGGCTTGTGTGGACAGATGCCAGGCGGGTGAGGTTCAGTGCGTAACCGGCGGTTTCCAGGTGTGCGGTGTATACAATGGCGGAGGATGTCTTACCTGGGGGCCGGTGATAGCTTGTGATCCCGGACAGAAGTGTGTTGATGGTTTATGCCAGGCGGTGTGCACGGATGCGTGTTCGCCAGGGTCGGTTCGTTGCGACCCCGATCCCACCACGAACGGGGTGCAGACCTGCCAGATGGGCGGGGATGGATGTTTTGTTTGGTCCGCGACCGAGGAATGCGAAGAGGGCGAGAGTTGTTCAGGCGGCCAGTGCAGGGAAGGGTGCGTGGATGAATGCTCGGCCGGCTCTAGGAGGTGCTCGGGAGACGGCTACCAGATTTGCGGGGATTTCGATAGTGATCCTTGCCTGGAATGGGGACCGGTTGTTGATTGTCCTCCGGGAGAATCATGCTCCAATGGTTACTGCGGCGCGGACTGCACTAATGAATGCGCCTTGGGGGAGAGAAGATGTGACGGTTCGGACGGCTATCAACTCTGTGGAGATTATGACAGCGATCCTTGCCTTGAGTGGGGGCCGAAAATCCTGTGTCCTGCGGGTGAAACCTGTTCCGGAGGTTATTGCGACATAGATTGCGTGGATGAATGCGACACCGAGGGAGCGCAGGAATGCACTTCATCCGGTGACGGCTACAGAGTGTGCAGCCTGCATCACGATGCAACCCCTTGTTACAGTTGGGGGTCCGTGGTTTCCTGTGACGCGGGCGAAACCTGCCAGAGCGGGCAATGCGTTGCGCCTTGTTATTGCGATTACAACGTTGGAATCTGTGAGCCCGACGCTCCCGGTTCCCTTAATCCGTGTCCATGTGATCCTGATTGCGACGGCGGCAAGCAACCTTGCGTGGCCGATGGTCACTGTGACACATGGTGTCCGCCGGGAAGCGATCCGGACTGCGACTATGGTGGTTGCTATTGCGACTACAACGAGTTTTGCGAAGCTGAGTCTCCAGGATCGTACGAAACGTGTCCGTGCGATCCCGACTGTTTGTTGAATGATAGAGCGTGCTCGGACGATGGTCACTGTGATACTTTTTGCCCGACCGAAGGAGTCGGGGTCGATCCGGATTGCGGGGTGGACCCCTGCAGGACGCGCTGGATGAGCATTGGATGGCGTTACGGAGATCAAATGTACCTGTACGATTCATACGAAAACCCCGATCCGGACGAAGGCGCGCCGTGGGTGCTTTTGAGCCCGGGAATGTCATCGGGATCGGCAGAGATATGGTTGGAGTTCGGTTCCAAGCTCAAGGATTGCGTGCAATCCATAGAAGTCGAGGCTTATGGGTATGATGACTCGTGGTTCGGCGGGGGCGCGAGGATGTACATTCGTAACTGGGATACCTGGAACTGGGATCTGCTCCCGGATCAGAGAATAGGTTCCGATAAGAAAATCTATTTCAACGCTGTTTCAAATCCAGACCCATACATGCTCTGCGGTGCCAAGAAGTGTTATGTAGACGCCAAGATAACCGCGGGCGCATGGGACAATACCCATATTTTCTGGTCGGAAATCTGGCTCTGGATCAGTAATTAGACGACAAGTCCACCCTCAACACATCATAGCTCCCCCCACTTTTTTCAATTTGCTCAATCCTGTGATTTTTCTTTTTTCAGCATTTCAAGGTAAAGGCGGCAGCGTTTGTTTTGAGGGTCAGTCTCCAATGCTCGTTCCCACTGTTTTTTCGCCTCATCGGTTTTTTTCCTGCAGTAAAGGGTAAAACCGAGATGTATCCGGGCCGGCACGTAATTTTCTTTCTCTTCAAGAACCTGTCTGAATTGAGCTTCGGCCTTCTCGAGATCCCCCTTGTCCTGGTAGGTGGTTCCGGCCTTTGTGCGGATATCTACAAAGTTGGGACACAGGGTGAGCGCCTTTTTGAATTCCTCGATGGCTTCGTCGTATAGCCCCATGCCGTGATAGGCTGATCCCAAGTCCGCGTGCATGTTGGCCAGTTTGCCTTTTGCGTATGGGTCCATTTTTTTGGAGGTTGCCCGCGATCTGGCTACCGCTTGTGTGTAAACCCTTCTAGCGTCCTCGTATTTACCCAGATCGTTGTATGTAACAGCGAGGTTCAGTGCAGCGTCCGTGTAATTCGGATTTACTTTCAGAGATTCCTCGAAACACTTTTGAGCTTCACTTATGCGGCCTTCGTTATGGTATATCACTCCCAGAAGGTTCAAGATGTCTGCAAATCCCGGAAATTCTTTCAAGATGGCCTTGAAAATCTTCTCCGCCTCTGCGTACTCACCGTGCTGAAAATGTTCTTTGCCCGCATTGACCAGTCTTTTTATTCGTTCTTCCATGGGGCGATGACTCCATTTCTCATAATCATTTGCCGAACCGTCTCTTGATATGCTTCAAATAGAGCCGGGCCTGGGATGCGTTTCGATCCTCCGGATGTTTTTTGGTTAAATCCGTGAATATTGATTTGGCGCGTTCGATATCTTTCATTTTGAGATAAGTTCTTCCCAGGAGAAGCATCACAGAAGGCTCAAAACCGGCTTCGGGATAGGTCTTTATGACATGCTCCAATCTCAATATGGCGCCCTTGGGCTTGCCCTTTGCAAGGTAAAAACGTGCTACGTACAATTCGTGTCTTGCAAGCAGTTGGATGGACCTGGTGAAATACTTGCGAGCTCTTTCGGTGTATTTCGAGTCCGGAAACCTTTCCAGAAAACGTCTGAAAACAGTTACCGCGGCAAGCGCGGGGGCAAGATCCTTTTCAAAAGAGGGAGGGAAGAGGAAAAAGTCATCCGGCACCATCCGGTAATGCGCCAGGCCTATTCTGAACGGCACGTAACCGTTTAACACCTCTCTGTGCGTGGGGTGATCTTTCATGAAAGCGTCGTAGGCCGTTATGGCTGAGACAAACTTGCCTCCCCGGAACAACAGGTCCGCCTGGCGGAGTTTTGAGAGCACCGCGTATTGAGACAAAGGAAACCGTGACCGCACGAAATCAAAAAATTTCTTTGCTTCTTCAAGCCGCTTTTTTTCGAGCGCGGTGACTCCTTTTTCGTAGTTTTCTTTTGCAGTGTCTGAGTATGCGGTTTTTTTCGTTGTCGACGGACCGCTTGCGCAACCAGGAAGGCTCATTACGGCAAGCGCAAAAAGCACCGAAAACACTCCGAATCTAGCAGTTGTTTTGATTGTCATGCGTGATGAAGTCATAACCATTTGATATATAATATGTTTCAAACAAAAGACTCGGGGAGTCTATTTCGGCGTCCATGGCCTTGTCAACAAGTGAAATCCGGTTTGATCATTTGATTGAAATCATTCGTTTTTTGCTGTTATTCTTCAGGAGGAGTTTTGAATGATCCCGGAAAGGATGAAATGACGTCTCAAGACGAGAAACCACACGGGGCGCCGGAGGCCTCCAAGCCTCCAAGGTCCGGCAAAGGGAGAGCAAAGAGTTCTGCGGGTAAGCGACGCGTTGAGAAAGCTTCTTCCGGAGAGCTGGTGTCCGTGACCATTGAACCCGGAACCATGATAGGCGACTACCGAGTCGTCAAGAAACTGGATGAGGGTGGAATGGGAGTGGTCTACGAAGGAGTCCACCCTGTAATAGACAAGAGAGTGGCCATAAAACTGCTGCATCCTCACGTGGCCCGCCAGAAGGTTTCGGTTGCAAGGTTTATCCAGGAGGCCCGAGCGGTGAATGCTATCGGCCATCCGGAAATCGTCGATGTTTTCGGTTTCGGTAAATTCACCGATGGCAGGCAATACATCATCATGGAGTTTCTTGAAGGGTGTCACCTGCTTTCTTATTTGAATGAAAAAGGGCCGCTGGATCCTTGGAAAGCCTGTCAACTTGTCCGCAAGATAGCGGGTGCGATGGAGGCCGCCCATCAAAAGGGTGTAATCCACAGGGACATGAAGCCGGAAAACGTTTTTCTTCTCATCGCGAAAAACGTCACGTGGCCTCCGGACATGAAGCTTTTGGACTTTGGCCTGGCCAAACTGGTCGAAGACAAGTTCAGCAAGGGTCCCAATACGCGCATGGGCGCGACCGTGGGAACTCCTTATTACATGGCGCCGGAGCAGTGCAGGGGACGCACTGTTGACGCGCGAACCGACATCTACGCTCTGGGAATCATGTTTTATGAGATGATAACCGGAAGAGTTCCTTTTTTCGCAGAGCATGCAGTGGATGTGCTTTTTATGCATCTTAACCAAGATCCGGATCCCCCATCTTTTTGGTGCGACGTGCCTGAAGAGATTGAAAAGCTGATCATGGAGTGTATTAGCAAGCCGCCTGAAAAGCGTCCCAAAACCATGAATGGACTGATAGCCCGAATAGAAGCCATAGAAAGCAATTTCCAGGAAGCAGAAGGGCGGCAAGTTTCTTCTTTTACCGATTTGCTGGCTACAACAGCGGATTTGCTCGGCAAGGCCCAACAAGACATTTTTGAAAAACAGCATCAGGAAAGGGACGCTTCCAAAGAAGATTTCGGAGGTGATTCATCCGGGCCTGAAACTTCGGAGGAAGAATCTCTTGATCAAGAAAAGGGGTGTGTTGAAAGCGGAGCAGAGGAAGGAGTTGATCCGCAAGTCGTTGGTAACTTCGTTGACAGCGAGCCGGAGCAAGGGAAGAAAACAAGGACGGAAGCAATATTCTCAGGAAAGGTTTCGGGAGATGCGGACCCTGAAGCCGAAGGCTTTTCTCCTTCGCAAAAGCCGGAACATCCGGCGAAAGAAGGGAGAAAAGAAAAGACCGAAAAGATTTCTCTGCGAGCTTCCGAGAAAACGGCCCGAGAAGAGGCCGGGGCGAATACTTTTTCAACAAGGGCTTTTGCCATGGGGGTGATGCTCGGGTTTGTGCTGGGCGCGGGCGCCGTGTTTTTGCTCAAGATGATCTTCTAAACAGGATCTTTTTCAGCTGTCTGCTTTCTATCCTGTTCTGATTTTTGAAGTGCGCCCACTGCTTCATTCAACTCAAGCGTTTTCCGTCTCAATCTCCCGGTTTTTTGTCGGAGTCTTATCAGGTAGACAAGAAGGATCCCCCACAAGAGAAGGTAAGCTGAAAGCACTGCTCCAAGCGTTCCCGCGGAGACGAAAACATCTCCCGGATCGCCGGTGCCGACGGGGGATGAGTACAGAAGTTCTTTGGATGCATCGCCATGTTCAACCAGCGAGTTGGAGGGCACTTGAATTGAAGCTGTTTCTTCGTGCGCAGTATCCGCGTGTGCACGGCCGTAGCCTGCAGCCGAAATAATAGCGATTGCAAGAACCGCTATTCCAGAGCGATTTTTCCGGGATGCTGCCAAGACGCGGATTCTTGCCGTGAGTTCTGAAATGCGCTCTTCGAGGGTGTAAAGCGCTACGGTTTCCCTAAATAAAAGACCCCAGAGCAAAGTCATCGCCGCCAAACAAAAGATCAGTGTCAGGGCGAATCCGCTTTCAAGGCCGGGGACAACGCCGATTCCCGGATGGTGACCCCACTCTGTGAACCGTACCGAGAAATATACGATCGGTACATTGATCGCTCCCAAAATGTTGAGAGCAATGGACAACGTGCGAAGGCGGGATCCCCCCCGGGCGGACACAGCGGTGGAACAAGCAAAAGTCAACCAGCAAACGAGTGATGTGGTCAGTCTCGATTCCCACACCCAGAAAGTTCCCCATGCCCTCCACGCCCAGAGCGGCCCGGTGGTCAAAACGATCAGTCCGTAAACAAAAGCAGCGGTTGCTCCCGCTCGCGAAATCTCAGCGCCTTTTCCTTTAGCAAGAAACACGACTCCTCCAGTTCCGGATACCAGAGCCGAAAGGAGCATCAGCCACGCTGCGGGCACGTGGATAAAGAAAATTTTGAAATCCAAGCCCAGGCCTTCTACATCCTGAACCCAAAAAAAGACCATGATGAGAGAAACAGCGATCAACAATCCCGTGACTACGGGAAAGACGCATTTGAACGATTTTAATAAGCGCTTCGTCATGGATTGGATAGAAACAGAACGAAGGAAAAAAAACAACAGGTACCAATAGCCGGGAAGAAAACGATCCATGGTTGACGCGGGCAAGTTCGCCTTTCATTTTTTCAGCGGACCCTTATAATGGAAACCCGTGTGCACCAAAAAGGAGGCGATGATGTCTTTATTATCGAGCAATGGTTTGCATGAAGGGTTTTCTCACGGAAAAGAATTGAAATCGAACTGTAACTGTCATGTCGTTCGGACAATCATATGCGCCTGTTGTGTGGCGTTGATTTCAGCCTGTGCGCCGGGAGGCAAGATCGCTGAATCATCCAAGACCGATGAGTGTTCGGCCGAGTTGGTGAGCGCGCTCGGCGCGTTCGCCCGCGACATGGGGCTTAATTTCCAGCCGACCAAGGAGGATGCAGACGCTATTTTTGAAACCGGCAAGGTGGGCAAAAATTATGCCCGGGACGGAATTCAGTATGAAGCCCATTTTGGAATCGAAAAAAAGGGAAGTGAATGCAAGTTAAAATTTTACAAGCGAGTTGAGCGGCAGCCCGGCAGTACGTCTTCAAGGACGGGCAGTTTCGGTACGGTCAACCTGAAGGTCTGCAAGTGTGAATAGAGAGCGATTGAATTCCTTCGTTATTTCCTGAGAAGTGGTTCATAGAGCCACAAGCCGGCAAGAATAAATACGATATCAACAAATACCAGCAAAGGCAGCCAAACGGTCCATGTGTTATCCGGAATCACACCGTTGTTTTCATACAAGCCCGCGCTGATTTTGGAACCCGCAATGATTATGGGAAATCCGAGCGGCATCAATAGAACTGCAAGAAACATGTCAGGGGATTTTTTTTCCGTCAACGCTCCGAGAAGGGCTGCAAGCGCGCTCAATCCCAGTGAAGCGAAAATCAACCCCGAGAAGTGTGCAGCAGGCGAATTTTGTAGTGGAAAGCCGAAAAAAAGACGGGCGCAAATAGTTGAAAGAACGCCGGAGCCGGTGATAACAGCGAACACCGCGAACATTTTCGAAAGGTAAAGAGGAACCGGACTTTCAGCTCCTGAAAGAAAGAGGCGGATACGACCAGGCTCCCCCTCTCTGTGATAAAGCCTCTGCGTCGAGGCGACAGATACAAGAATGACCACTGTCCATATCATGGCGCTTGCAACTTCCGGGTTTCTTTCCACCCCGCCCAACGCGAAAATCAAAACCGCTCCAAGGGTCAGCAGACCCGCGGTGATCGACATTTCAGCCCGCCTGATTTCCGAGGAAATCTCGGCTCCAATGAGACCAATGGTTTGTTTCCACCATCTTGGCGCTCGATGATTTGACATCACTTGCCCGCTGTTTCCGAACTGTGCGCGGAAGCCACCCGGCCTCCATCCATGACGATGAGTTGATCACCAAGTGTTTTTATCACCTCTTTGTCGTGGGTCGATAAAACCACCAAGCTCTTGTTGCTTCTACTTCTCAGAAACGCCAACAAGCGCTCCCTGGACGATGCGTCCAGGCCGGAAAAAGGCTCATCCAGAAACAGCGCCCGGCCCTGCAACCCGAGGATGATCGCAAGATCCACCCGCCGCCTTTCTCCTTCGCTCAACCGGCCCACAGGGTTTTTTTCGCAAGGATCCATGCCCATGGACTCCAATGTCTCCGCGGCCAGGGAGTCCGGATGGCCGTGCCCCCACATTTTTAAAAACAGAAACGCGTTTTCCAATGGGTTCAATTCAGGGTAGCTGAGAAGTTCATGTCCCAGAGCCGTGGTCATGGAACGGAACCGAGCCGAGCTCAATTCCCCACCCTTTTCATCCGTTGCAACGAGGGTTCCTGTTTGAGGTTTTTTTGCCATGCTCAGGATATCCAGAAGGGTCGTCTTTCCGCTTCCGTTCGGCCCGGCCAAAACGCAGACCGCACCAGTTGAAATGTCGATATCCACTTCGTAAAGCGCGTAGCGATCACCGTACCTGTAACAGATTCCTCGACCCATGACGCGCGCAATCGTATTTTTGGTGAAATCCGCGTGCATGAACTTGTTTTATAGAAAAACACCGGCGTGGTCGAGTCCCGTGTTTCAACTCCGTCCCCCCGGCGCCGGACCAGGAGAGAAAAGCTCTTGATCCCTTCGGGCCGGCGTTTGTCAGCGTTTCCTTGATTCGCTCGATCTTCCCATAGCAAGCGGTAGAAAAAGGCTCTTTTCTACAAGTTTCGAGGCGAGGCGTTTTCAGACATAAAGCCGTTGAGTGGTGCGGGATTTCAAATTATAATCCTGTCTAAAAGAGGGAAATGTTACAGGATAAGGGTTTTAAAAGGAGAGAACGGAAATGAAGAAAGATTGTCGCTTTGGGTCTGCTCTGGGTTTTAGAGTTTGTTTTTTCTTTTTTGTGTCGGCAATCGCGTTGCTTGCTTTTGGTTGCGGCTCAAGCGGCGGGTCTGATGACAGTGTGCCGGATGTTCCCTATTGCAGCCCGGTTTCGAACTGGGACCCGGAGTGGGTCGAGTGGGAAGCCAGGGTTGTGAAACTCATGAACCAGGCCCGGGCCGCGGGCGCGGTGTGTGGAACTAACACTATGCCGTCCGTTGGGCCGCTGGAAGTGGATCCGGCTCTCAGGTGCGCGGCCAGGGTTCATTCCATGGACATGGCCGAGAGGGGATATTTTGACCACTTCAGCCCGGAGGGGGAAGGTCCGACCGAGAGGTTTCAGAAGGCCGGGTGGAGCGGCAGGGGGTGGGGTGAAAACATTGCAGCCGGGGGAGGGTCTGCCGACACTCAGTTCGACATGTGGATGAACAGCCCTGGACACTGTGCAAATATCATGAAAGAAGGGTTTTCCCAGGTGGGCTTGGGCTACTACAACATTTCAGGCGGTTACCGCGATTATCTGACCGCGGCCTTTGGGGGGCAATGAACCTCAACCTGGCGTTTGTTGCGAAAAGAAAAGGGGAAAAGAGAGGCTTCTGTTGAAGTCCGCCCCTTTTTTGTGTATTCGATGATGTGTATCTTTTTGCATGCTTGCCGGATTTGAAGGAAAAAGGAGTCCGATGGTGAGAAAAAAAATCGGTATCAGAAGAGAAGACAAAAGTGAATGGGAAAGACGTACGCCTCTTGCGCCAATGGACGTCAAGGCTTTAGCCGCGATGGGAATACCTTTTGTTGTTCAACCCTCCAAAAAAAGGGTTTTCCGCGATGATCAATACCGGGAAGCCGGGGCCGAGGTGAGTCCGGACCTTTCTTCGTGTGGAGTGGTTCTGGGTGTAAAGGAGATACCGATCGACCTTTTGCGAGATGGGGTTACCTATCTTTATTTTTCCCACACCATAAAGGGACAGAGTTACAATATGCCGGCTCTGCGGAGGTTGATGGAACTTGAGTGCAATCTTATTGACTACGAAAAAGTCGCGGATGAAAAAGGCCGCCGGCTTATTTTTTTCGGCACCCACGCGGGCTTGGCCGGGATGATAGATTCACTCTGGGCTTTGGGACGACGCCTTTTGGAAGATGAAAACCTGAAAACTCCTTTTGCGGATATCAAACCTTCCCATGCGTATGACAGCCTGGATGAAGCAAAAGAAGCGGTGCGAAAGGCAGGGGATAAAATATCGGCAGAGGGAATTCCCGGTTCGCCTTTGGTCTGTGGATTTACTGGTTATGGAAACGTGTCGGTCGGCGCTCAAGAGATTTTCGACCTTTTGCCCGTAAAAGAAATCACACCCCAAGAGCTGCTCGGACAAAATTTTGGACAAGGCGATACAAAGTTATTCAAGGTGGTGTTCAAAGAGGAACACATCGTGGAGCCGCGGAATCCGGAGGGGAGCTTTGATCTCCAGGAGTACTATGACAAACCCGAACTCTATCGCGGGGTCTTTGATCGCTATCTTCCCTTCTTGACGATTCTGATGAACTGCGTGTATTGGGACGAAAAATATCCCCGCATCGTTCCCCTTGAATCGCTTGAACAGCTTTTTGCAAGTGAAACCCCTAAGCTTAAAATTATCGGAGATATATCCTGTGACGTGAAGGGAGGAGTTGAAGCCACGGTAAAGGCAACTCAGCCCGATGACCCGGTTTTTGTCTACGACCCCGCGTCCAGCGAGCATCGCATGGGATTTGCGGGGCCGGGGGTCGCGATCCTGGCGGTGGATAATCTTCCTTGCGAATTGCCTCGGGAGGCGTCCCTTCATTTCTCCAATGCTCTAAAACCTTTTATTGAAAATCTTTCGCTTTCAGACCTGGACAAGCCATTCGATGAATTGGAACTCGCTCCGGAACTGAAAAGAGCGCTCATATTGCACAGGGGCGTCTTGACTCCTGATTTCGAATACATGCAGGAGTACTTATAACGGTGAGCTGTTAGACAAGCGGGAAAGGACTTTGGGTTGTCATCCGATGTGAGAATTCTGCGGTTCCAAGGGGAGTGTAATAACAACTGCCGAGTTTGTACTGGATGCTCCGGTCCTGGAGTGCTTGTTTCTGATCCGGAAGAAAAAGGGTTTTCCTTGTCGCCGGGGCGCGGACCCGTTGTTTTCCGCGGTCGGGAACCCACCTTGGCGCCTGGTTTTTTCGAGCGTCTGCGCCGATACAATGAAGATGGAGTGAATCTCCATACAAACGCGCGTTTTTTTTCATACAAAAAAGCGGCTAGCGACGGGTTCGTTGCGGGTTTGAAAGGAGCTTTGGTAAGCGTTCATCACACCCGGCCGGAATTGCACGATTCGTTCACGCGTGTTCAAGGAAGTCATGCACAGACCATCAGCGGGATTCGAAACCTTGTGGATGCAGGTGTCTCCGTATGGCTGCGGGTTTTAGTGACCGAGAAAAACATCCGTGTTTTGCCGGCCCTCGTGGAATCGGTCGAAGAGTTGGGCGGGATCGGGATCCGATTTGTCTTTTATACCGACGAAAAATCCGCAAACGATGTTATTGCCCGTGACTCGGGCAGAGAGTGGATGCTGCTGGGTCCGTATCTTGGAATCGCTCTCAGGATTGCATCTGCAAAAGGAATCAAAACCGAGATTCACGGTGTTTGCGCGGACAAGCTTTTCGGTCTTTCCGCGGGATTGCTGAAAGATTGCCGTTGGGGATTGTTGGAAGAACCGGGTGAAATGGCATCTCAATTTATTGATGAAGATTTGTTTTCCGGTTCGACCGGTTCCGGTGGTTTGCCGCTCTCGACTATTGACGTTGTTGTGCGGACGACCTGCAAAAACAACTGTAATTTCTGCACGACCAGGATCATCCATGAAGATCGGGGACACCCTTGGGTCGTGGACAGGGCTGAAGACGTGATCCGGGAACTGGAACAAAAAACGGTCGAGTTTAAACAAGATCCCAAGAGAGGAGTCGTGAAGTTCGTGGCCATGGAGCCGCTGGAACACCCTGATATCGCCGCGATCTCAGCGGCGGCTAGGTTGTTGTCGGGACAAAAGGTCTGGATTGGATCATCCGGGAGAATGCTTGCGGACAGGGAATTCGCAAAAGAGATTTTGCGCTTCGGAATGGGCCGGCTTGAAGTTCCGCTGTTCGGGCCGGATTCCAAGGTTCATGACCTTGTGGCCGGGCGCGATGGGGCTTTCGATGAAACCATAACCGGGGTGGAAAACCTGAAGAACCTGGGTTTTCGAAACATTGTTTTTCACATGGTGATGGTGAAGCAGAATTGTGACTTTTTATTCGGGACGGCCCGAGAGGCAGAGCGGCTTTCGGGCCGCTCCCTGGAGAGCATTACCTTGGCCGCGCCCGCATCTTGGAACCTGGATGTGTATCGTGAAATAGCTTTTGACTTTGATGCAGCCGTAAAACACCTGGCGGATTCCGCGGCTGATTTCAGCCGGGACCTGGTCAAACATTGCCTGAAGTTGTTGCCGGTAAAAATTCCTTTTTGCGTGTTGCAGAGACATTTTCCAGAGAGTTTTTCAATCGGTTCACTAACCCGCGGAGCAGCTTCGGCCAAGGGGTCGGGCGGAGCATCGGAACCGTTTAAGCCGGGTGAAGCTCCTGAAAGGGGAATGTTTCTCAAGGCCAGGCGGCTTTGTCCCTTCAGTGACGAGTGCAAACTCAAATTGATTTGCAGCGGGGTTTACCCGGAATACATATGTATCTTCGGCGCCGAAGCCCTGGTTCCTTGCAGGTAATCCGGTTTCTGGATTCAGAACTGTCCAGCACGCTCGACAAAACCAATGGTGTCGAATGTACTTGACACTATTTGGGTTGTCGAATACGATGGACACCATGGATGAGCTGCATAACATAATGAATTCATGGAGTTTCTGGGATGGTGAAATACCTGCATCCATTCCGCGAAATGTTGAGTTGCCGAAAGAGCTCCGAGACAAGATTTGCCTGGTGATTCAGGGAGTGCGAAGATGCGGCAAATCCACGCTCCTTCAACAACTGATCAGAAGATACACCCTTGATCCAAAAAATTGCGCTTTTGTGAATTTCGAAGACCCTAGGTTGATACAACACCTGACGTATCAAACCCTTGAAAGTGTTAGAGAAAAATTCCGGAGTATCCGCCCCGGTGTTTCACGGCTCTTCTTTTTTCTTGATGAAATACAAGTCGTAAAAGGTTGGCGGCAATGGTTGCGTACTCGGCTTGAGCGTCCTTCCGGCGATATCTTCGTGGTAACCGGATCCAATTCAGAGCTTCTTTCGGGTGAATTGTCATCCTCGCTCACCGGACGTCATCTGACGGTCGAATTGTTTCCATTCGATTTTGAAGAACTCCGTTCTTTTCGGCCCGAGATGGGAATCCTGGAATACCTGGAATCCGGCGGATTCCCCGAACCTCTCATGACAGGGGACAACGAGTGGTTGTTGAGGCAGTACTTCAACGACATTGTAGAAAAAGATATTCGTGAGCGGCTTCACGCGCGATCGAGTCTGCCTATTCGACAAGTGGTGCAGATGGTCTTTGAGTCGGCCGGGGCGGAAATGAGCATCCGCCGCGTCGCGGCCGCGTGCGGCATAGCAGTAGACACGGCTTCTGCATATCTCAACGCGGGCGAGCAAGCCTATTTGTTGCATAGCTGTCCTTTCTTTGCATTCTCAGAGCGACGGCGATCCAGCAGAAACCGGAAATATTATCCGGCTGATACAGGGCTTCGGCGTGCTGTGGTGAGCAGATCGGGAGCAGACCGGGGCAAATCATTGGAATGCGCGGTTTACCTGGCGCTTAGACGCAGGTTCGGCCGAGTGTTTTACTGGCGCGGAAAAGGGGAAGTGGATTTCGTGGTTCATGACCGTGAGGACGGAAGAATAATTCCGTTTCAGGTTACATGGAACGAGCCTTCCGAGCGGCATTACGAGGCGATGGATGATTTTTATGAAAATTTTCCGCACGCGCAAGAGACAGTTTGGGTAAACGCCGATTCCTTTGAACGCAACATGGGAAAATTTCTGTAGCCGTCTTTTCCATAACCTTTCTTTATCGTTTTTTCACCGGTTTTCTTAAGCCATTTTAATGGCCGTGTCCTGTATCAACTTCCATGTTTCTTCGACATGGCGTTTCTCGGTGTAGGTCTGGCCGATGGACATTCGCAATGCATAACGTCCGGCCAGCCTGGTGTGGGTGAGCATGCAAAAGCCGGTACGGTTTATTTCAGCGAGCAGGGTTTCATTTAACCGGTCCAGGGCTTCTTCGTCCAACCCGGGCAAGTCGGGTTTATATCGGAAGCAGACCAGGTTCAACGCAACAGGAGCCAGCAGCTCCCAGTTCTTGGTATTGCGAATCTTCTCGGCAAGGTCCGCGGCCAGGCGCAAATGGTTTCGGACCATTTCTTTCAATCCTTGGATTCCGTAACTCCTGATGACGAACCAGAGCTTGAGCGCCCTGAACCTTCGTCCCAGGGGTATCCCCCAGTCACGGTAATTGTTCACTTTTTCGTCGTGCGCGGTTTGCAGGTATTCAGGCTGTGTGCTCATGGTCCGAAGGAGCGCGTCCACGTCGCGCACAAAATAGGCCGAACAATCGAAATTGGTAAACATCCATTTGTGCGGGTTGAAGACAAAACTGTCGGCATGTTGGATTCCGGCGAAAAGATGTCTTTTCTCTTCCAAAATTGCGGCCGTTCCTCCTAGAGCAGCGTCTACGTGCACCCAGATTCCGTGCTTTTGTCCGATTGACGCGATTTCTTGGAGCGGATCGATCCCGGTTGACCCGGTTGTACCGATGGTGGCTACCACGGCCGCGGGTTTGAATCCCTGACGAATATCTTCTTCCAAAAATTCTTCAAGCTTGTCCGCGCGCATCGCGTAATCTTGATCCACCGGGATCCACCGGATGTTTTCAGAACCAAACCCCGCGAGCGCGGCCGCTTTGAATACAGACGAATGAGCTTCTGTTGAAGCGTAAACAATCAACCGGGTTCCCTCCAGGCAACTTCCGCCCACGCGGGAAAACCGCCCACTCGTTGCTCTTTCACGCGCGCAAATGAGAGCAGTGAGGGTGGAGGTGGAAGCCGTGTCCTGAATCACGCCGGTCATGTGTGCCGGTATCCCGGTCATTTCTCGTAGCCATTCCATGACAAGCTCTTCCAGTTCGGCCGCGGCCGGTGAAGTGAGCCAGCTCATGCATTGCGCGCCCATGGCCGCGGTCAGCATTTCCGCCAGAATCGACGGTGGGCTCGTGTTTGCCGGAAAGTATCCAAAAAACCGCGGGTGGTTCCAGTGGGTCATGTTAGGCACGATGATGTTTTGAAAATCCTCTATGATAGCTTTATAGGATTCTCCTGTTTTCGGTGGGTTTTTATCTAAAACCGCCTTGATCGATCCCGGTTCCGGGTTGGAAAAAACTTTCATGTTCTCAACCTGTTCCAGGTAGTCAGCCATCCAGTCGACTGTTTCGTGTGCATACCGTCTGAAATCCTGCTTTTTCATGAAGATGCCTTCCGTTGATACAAAGTCGCTCTTGTGTTGGATTCGAATAGAATCAACCCGGAGGGGAGGGCGCTTCCGCTCCGGCCTCGGCCGAAGGTCCCTCCACCATGATCCGGATTGACCCGGCCGCGTCCACCCGGCTTCCCGCCAACTCGGCCCTGATCAGGTGAACCCCCGGTCGCAGGTTCCGAGGAAGGCGCAAGGGAAAAGCGCTGTATCCTTTTTCATACGCCACATGTTTTGTCATCAATGTCTTGTCATTGGCCTGCTTCCAGTTTTGTTCGATGATAAAGTTTCTTTCCGGCATCTTGTCCGTCCATCGCTCCGGTTCGTGAGCCATGACTTCCCTGGGGGTCTCAACCGTCACTTTCAAATGACCCGCCACCGGACCAGCGATCCGCGCGCACAAAAAAACCGTTTCTCCCGGCGAGAAAGCATCTTTGTGAGCGCTGAGTTCGATGCGGCCTTCAGGATAAGGCAGACGCAACCCCGGATCGCCGTAAAGAGAGTACAAGCTGAGGTGTTCTACTTTCATTTCATTTCTTTTATTTTTTTTCCAGACCAAACTCGCAAGGGCCTCGATTTCCTCGGTTTCCGGGGGGTTCGCTGTTTCATCGCTTCCCAGGATCCGGAGGCTTTTCCTGAACACCTCCCCGATGGTCGGGGTCCCCCGCCACAAAACCTCCCGGTTCAAGGCCGATACGATCA
>SLPX01000236.1 GCA_007131745.1 Myxococcales bacterium | reverse complement strand
TTTTTTGGCAGGCGAATACCTCGGCATTCCGTCCGGGATATCCACTGTCAACCTTCTTTCTTCGCTGTTCCAATCCCTTATAAAAGGATCACTCGCCGGAATAAGAATTTCTTCCTCTTCCTTTAAAACAACCAGCAATGGAACAGCTGCTGTGTCTTCTATTCTTTCCAGAATCCCGATGTGTCCACCATTTCCTTCGACAACTTCGGCGCCCAAAGCATCGACCAGGTAAAATTCATCTTCTTTCAATGCAGGAAGATCTTCCCGGAAAAGCCTTACTTCCGCCTTGCGGAAAATCTCAGCTTCTTCGCAGTTGTTTATGCCTTGCAAGGACAGGAGATACCCCCCGCTTCCACAAACAGCTTTTTCAATGAAAAAATTCTTTTTTAAGCCGTCTTTAACGATCTCCACCTTCTCGGCAAACAGAAGATTCCTGGAGCGGCCGTCACAGGCGTTAACGCGAAGATCCCCGTTCAACCCATGTGGTTTAACAACATGACCGAAAAGAAGGGTATTCTCTCCGGATTCGGAAAGATCTCTCCGCCGGTCACAAAATCGACCACTTCGGACGGAGGTTTTTTTCATGCGGCTTTTTTCCCGCCGGTTTTTACTCGATTATCTCGAGAACCGTACGTTTGCGAATCTTTGTGGACGCTGCACTCAGAATGGTTCTCATGGCTTGAGCCGTACGGCCCTTTTTCCCGATGACCTTTCCCAGATCCTCTTTGGCCACTTTGAGTTCGATCACCGCGGTTTGGTCTCCCTTCACCTCATTGACCTCAACCTCTTCCGGATGATCCACCAGCGCGCATGCGATACTTTCTATGAGCTCCTTCATGGAACTCTTGGATTCTATTGTTTCACTCATGTCCCCCACCTCGAAACGCACCGACTTACCGTTGATACGAAATCATGCCCGTTGTCAACTGGTTGCCTGCGCCTGTTTCCCGGCAGTCCGGATGATCTTGGCGACCCTTTCGGAAGAAGTCGCGCCTACAGAAAGCCAATAATCAACTCTCTCGAGATCCACCCGCATTGTGGGCGGATCTGTGTTGGGATCGTAGAACCCGAGTCTTTCGATGAAACGTCCATCTCTTGGACTTCTTGAATCGGTTGCCACGATCCTGTAAAACGGCTTTTTCTTGGCTCCGGATCTGGCCAATCTCAACTTGACGGCCATCTTAACATACCTCCAATGCAAATCCGCCTTTTCAGGCCGATACGTTTAGTTTCTCCTCGTTTTCCGCCATGGGGCGAAACAGGAAAGCAAAGCTATATCAGCAACTCAACGCTGTCAAGACACTCAAACAGACAAGACGACCATGGTCTAAAAGCCGCGACGAGAATGTTTTCATCTGTTTCCCGGAAAAAGCCATTTTGACATCATTTCGCAACGATTTTTAACGAAACTCAAAACTTGTTTGAATCCCTTCTTTTTTCAGAACAACCGTAATTACTCCACTTCGCCATGTGGAAAAAAGCTTTATTCCGAGGGATTTGTACCTGGCCTCCATGTCCCGGAATCCGGGCGGCGGACCTCTTGCACAAACAACAGCGTACCGGGGAGACACCTTTTCCAAAAACGTTCTTTTTGAAGAACCCCGAGATCCGTGGTGAGGCACTTTTAGAACATCCGCCTTTATCGCCGCTGTTTCCAAAATGCTTTCAGCTTCTTCACCAATATCGCCGGTCAATAAAATTTTGCCGTTGGGATGGATGAGCATGAAAACAAGAGAATTGTCATTCATGTCCAACATCGGCATGGGTTCGGCGCGTTGCTTGTTTCTTCCAAGAGGATGCATCAATTCCAGCAAAGTTTCGCCGTAAACGCGGCTCTCCGCCTCTTGAACCCGAACCCCTCTTCTTTTAGCGGTCTCAATCACAAAAGAAATGTAACCATCCGGATCTGTTTCTCCATTCGTCCACAACTCCCGAACATCCAATGCACCTATTAAACATACCGCTCCTCCCATGTGATCCATGTGCGGGTGGGTAATGATCAACAAATCCAACCGCTTCACCTTTCGCTGCCTGAGAAACGGCAACAAGGTTTTGGTGCAATGATCTACTCCCTTTTCAAAACCGTCTCCCGTGTCCACCAAGATGTTGTGCCCGGTCGGCAGCTCGATAAGAATCGCTTCCCCCTGACCGATGTTTAGAAAAGAAATCTTTGGATTATCGACCCTCCCTCGTATCGGGAAAACAACCGAAATCACCAGCAAACCAGCCATAATTCCGGCCGCCCATCCACCCTTCCGCCATGAAGTAGAGGGGTGTTTCCAAAGCAAGAGGAAAAACAAAACCGAATAGTAAAAACCAACCTCCGCTCCTGAGATCGTAACATGAACTTGAGGAAGAATGGTCGCCGTGTATTCAACAACCCGAACGAACTCCGATGATACAGCGGAGACTCCCAAAAGAATTGCGCCGCCCAGACTCGGCCAAAGCAGTCCCACGATGATTCCAGTGAATGCAATGGGTAAAATGATCCAGCAGACAACAGGAACAGCCAACAAGTTAGCCGGCAAACTCCAAACAGCAATCCGCCCAAAGTGATAAGCGACCAGACCGCCGACAGCCAATCCCGCTGCGGTGGAAACCCATGTCAAGTTCCAAAGAACATTTCGAATTCGTTCCAAAAAAACCCTCTTTCGCATCCAATCCGGATTGTTCTCTTTCTCTCCGTGCACGATCTCACTGCAAATACAAAGACATGCCACCACTGTAAAAGACATCTGAAACCCAGGATTCCGGACCCATTCAGGCCGCCAGGAAAGAAGCCCCACCGCTCCGAGTGCAAGAGCGTTTTTCGCAGATGAAGGACGAGAAAATAACTTTGCTCCCAAAAAGGCTGAAAGCATAACGGCCGCACGGGTTGTCGACGGCCGGCCCCCGACAATGATCCAGTGAAAAAACACCACTGGAAACGTTGCAAGCGCGGCAGGCTTGGACCAATAACAGCGACTTGCTGCAAAAGGGATGCTTTTCGACAAAAAAGAAAAAAGAAAAAAGACTGTGCCTCCCAAAATAGCCATGTGCAATCCACTGATCGCCAACAAGTGAGATAAGCCGAGAGAAGCGAAGTGATCTCTCATGTCCGGAGGAAGATTCGCGGCGGGTCCCAGCAGGATTCCCCAAAGAAAGGATCTTCCCTTGCCGCCAGGCAAGTCAAACAACAACTTTTCCACTCTCCGTCGCAAACGAAACCCGGTTGATTTTACGAGATCATTTTCCTCGCCGCGTCCACCCAGCTTCGCAAGAGAACAAGCTTTGTAGATTGTCACCCTTGCCGTCCGCTCCCTGACAGATCGCCCACCGGCAAACACCCTTCCCGGGTAAACCGGTGCAAGTGTTCCTCTCATCAACAAAGCATCACCCGGATCAACCGAATACCGCCCCTCAAAGAGCATTACTTCAATTTTTCGAGGTATAGGTTCCCATGAGCACTCTTTGCATTCCTTGTAAGCGGCTCGTTCCAGCACAAGGAGCATTGTTCCATTCAGGCGCACATCGATCTCGACAACCCGTCCCGTAACCGTCACGTTTCCTTTTCTCTCTATGTTCGGGCTGCTTTCAATGATCGGATCTTCCTTCCTGAGCCCCGCCTGTCCTGTCACAAACCCCAAGAAAAAACCCCCGACAAACAGACTCTTCACCATCTTTTCAGGGAGAATGAACACGGCCGCGGCAGAGCAGATTCCACCAACAGCGCAGAACAACAGGCTGACATCAAGAACAAGATTTGCCAAGATACCCGACAAAAATGCTCCGGTTATTCCTATCAAAACAGTCATCACCCCTTAGTTTTCGGACGAGATCGCTAAAAGTTTCCTCTTGATTTAAATATGTTCGGTTTTTCTGAAATGACGATGTTTCTAAAGACCTTGCAAAAGAACCGTTCGTTCGTAAAATCATTCGACAAGCTGATTCCTGTATTGAATTGATAGAAAGGTCACCGGTCCCATGCGTATCAAGGTCTGTATCTTGTTTTTCACCGCTTTATCGGCCACGGGTTTCACCCGGTCGGCCGAGGCCCAACGAGGCGGCACTGCTATGATCACCGGAACGTTGAGAGCTTCGAGAGATCTCGATATGAAAGATCAATGCGCTCCCGCAGAGACCGCATATTGGTCTTTCGGTGTCCCCAGCCTTCCGCATCCCCCTTGCCGACCGGTATACTCCAAATACATCATTACCCTGGACCACTGGAATCCTAAAGATGCGCGAAAAGCCCTTTCAGGCAAAGATCTCACCATCATTTTGGGCGGTGTTGATTTTGAACCGCCGCTTATAGCTATTCCCAAAGAAGGGCAGTCGTACTACGTGACTATCCGCAACACCGATCGTTTCAGGCATGGTGTTTATTCTCCCGGAAACAAGAACATTGATGTCGAATTCATAGAAAGCGGCACCGCATCAACCATGAAATTCGCATCTCTTCCTTCCCTGAAAAGGGGCGAGGTTCTTTATTATCCACTGCGTTGCAAATATTTCGACCACATGAGAGGAGGGGTCGCGTTCGTACACTCGACATCGTACGCTATTGTAGGACCACGGGGCCATTTTTCCATTCCCCGGGTTCCTCCCGGCAAATACACGTTAAGAGTGTGGCGAAAGGGCGAAACCATTCATGAAAAAAGCATAACCGTTGATCGCAAGGGGCTTCGTCTCGATTTGAACCTGGTAGAAAAGAAAAAAGAACCCCCCGAAGAAAACACAGAAGAAAACACCGGCCAGGAAAACGGCGTTGACGAAAAAAACAATGAGAAAAACAACAAAAGCACGGATCCGCGATCACATCGGCGTAGAAGAAAACGCCGTTGATAATGCTGACCTGTCCGGCATGAAATCCGACAACTAAGAAGGAAAATAGAAAGATGTTCTTTTCACGCATTTGGTTTCTGTTGGTAACCTTGTTCGCCGTGGTTCTCACCGTAGCCTTTTTTCTTGCGCCGAGACCCGCTGAATATCGTCTTGACGAATCCTTGGAAAAGCAGCTCGATGTTGCACAAGGCCTTGTAGATCTTCACATGCAGATTCAGTCCAGAAAAAGGCTGGACGTGTTATCAAACATTGGAAAAGAGCCCAGGATCGCAAGACCACTGCTTGCGCTTCAATCCCCCGAAAAACCGGAAAAAGAGGACCCCAAGGAGAAGCCCCCCATAGAGGAATTAAAAAACGCCTTGGAAGAAGCTAACAAAAAGAGCGGGTTCAACGCCGACAATATTGTTATCACCGACCGAAAAGGCCGAGTAAGAGCCAGTCACGGAGGAGGAGGAAAGGTGGACGACAGCATGGCGGGACTGCCTGAAATCAAGCACGCCTTGAGAGGGTATTGCATGGACAACACCATCCAGAGAGGCGGCGCGTTGTACTGGGTGTTTTCTTGTCCGGTCAGACTGGTAAGGGAAGGTGAAAACATTCAGCGAGCTGGAGCAATCCGGGCGGAGATTCCCATTGACAATGATTTTGTTTCCACTCTCGCCGGTTTTTTGGGAGCATCGCAAGCATCTGAAGAAGACTCCGACAAAGAAGAACCCGCAAAGGCTGCTCTCGGCCTGGAGTTGTGTTTTTACGCAGGGGATCGACCGGTTGCATGGACGACACAAACAGAGATATGGGCAAAATACGGTCCGGTTTTTCAAAAAAAACACGAAGAATTGCTGTCGGATAAATCAATCGGCAGATCTCCTGCTGAAACCATCCGAATCAATAATGATAAATATCTCATGGTACTCGGCAGGTTGCCGGGATCTGCTTCCGGTCCCGGCAATTACTGGTCCATTCTCTGGAAGTTTCCGGCCACCCTTGGGCCTTTTGCATTTCTTTCAGGCCAAACACCCAGAGAACACCTGTTAATGCAGTTTCCTTACATCTGGGTCATAATGGGAAGTATTCTCGGCTTGATTCTTGGAATGTTTCTCCTACTTTGGGAAGGAGACATCCCTTCCGGCCGGTTGCTTAAACAAGCGCGATCTCTTATCTCCGGCGAAAAAGAAAAACTCGAGGAAACAAAATTCCGCGGAAAATTCAGCTTGATAGCTATCGCCGTTAACGA
Source organism: Myxococcales bacterium (assembly GCA_007131745.1). Next base: position 38,600 of record SLPX01000236.1, on the reverse strand, counting down.
GGCCCTTGAAAAAGCAGCTGAGCGGAGTTCCGGAAAACCGGCATTACACGACAAGGATCTCAACGAAGTCTTGGGAGAAATAGAACCTCGAATAGCCGAAGATGATTATTCTCCTCCACCTCCCTCTCCGACAACTGCTCCACCGGCCCTAAAAGAAGCTTCACCCCTTGGCTCGGTACTACCGCCTGAGTCCAAGACAACAGATTCAAATAAACCCCCGACACCACCTCCCTTCGGAGGACAAAAGGGCATTCGCCCTGCAACTATGGTCGATCCTTCGGCCGCTTCGACAAAGGCTTTTGCCGGAGAACCCGCTGTCGGTGGAGGGGGTCGAGTCGGTGGTTTACCCGGTGAAGAAGTTCCTTCCGACGTTGAAGCTCATTTCAAAGATGTTTTTGATGAATTCGTTTCCAAGAAACAAGCATGCAATGAAAACGTCGCTGCGCTGACCTATGAAACCTTCCGAAAACAGCTTATCAAGAGCCGGGACCAAATAATGGCCTCACAGGCGTGCAAAGGTGTCAGGTTCGAGGTATACATCAAGGCCGGAAAAGCAGCTTTGAAAGCGCACCCCGTAAAAAGCTGATGACTCGGCCGATTTGTTCAGGAGTCGTTTCCCAGCAAAAGCAAATCCGCCGGATCGATGTCTTCTATGGAGGGAGCTGACTCTTTGGGATCGGTTCCTTCCACAAAAACTTCCAAAATGGCATCTTTCATATCAGCCGTCGCCAAGAGCCCGCTTTTCGGATCTATTCTTCTGACCACAACCCCTTGAGGCTGAACAAATTCTTCGACGGCCTGCCCCTGCAAAGCGTTTTGCATGAAATCAAGCCATATGGGCAAAGCGGTTCTCCCTCCGGATTCTCCCGGTCCAAGCGATTCGAGGTAATCGTCGAACCCCACCCAAACACCAGTTGTAAGCTGCGGAGTGAATCCCAAAAACCATCCATCCCTGCTGTTGTTTGTGGTACCTGTTTTTCCGGCGGCCGGCCTTTTTAACCCGGCCGCTCGAGCGCCTGTGCCTTCCCTTATAACGGAAGTCATCATGTCGGTCATGACATAGGCGACATTTTCATCCAACACACGTTTTTTCGTTTTGTCGTCACCCATGTTTCGATCACCTATCCTTATTATGAATTCGGGTTCTTCATAAAGACCTCCGGCTGCAAGGGTTGTCATTGAATTGGTGATCTCGAGAACGGTGACCCCGGAAGATCCAAGAGCAAGAGAGAGATCCGCTGTAAGCCTAGACTTGATGCCCATTTTCCGAGCTGTTTCATGAACGTTTTCTATGCCCACCTCCGAAAGCAATTTGATCGCCACTGTGTTTAGAGACACGGCCAATGCGGATCTCAGCCGGACCGGCCCCATAAACTCTCTTCTGCCCGCATTTCGCGGCTTCCACAGCCTGAAAACCTCCGGCGCGTCCGGCAAAAGGCTGGCGGGGGTGTACCTGCCCGTCGACAAGGCTGCTGTATAGACAATGGGCTTAAATGCCGATCCCGGTTGCCGGCGGGAATGCAAAGCTCGATTAAAATCTCCCCTCCTGAAGTTTCTTCCTCCAACCATCGCCTTTACATGCCTGGTTCGAACATCCACCGCAGCAAGGGCCGCCTGTGGTCCTTTCCACTGCGCTGCATAGTCAAACCCTTCTTCATCCGTATCCTCCAGCACTACGGTAAGAACTTGTCCTCTTTGCAACCCTGCGAATTTTTTTGTTTTCTTAAACCCAGGAACCGGGCGGAGTTTTGCTGTTACTTTTTCGTCTAAATTTAAAGCCGCCCCGCCGTCATCGAGCCCTTTAACAACCAACGCCCGGACAACATCTCCTTTCCCGAACGAACTTTTTCTCGTCTTCTGCCAATGCTTGTAAATCCTGGGCCATTGCTTTTCCGGGTATCTTTTCTGGTTCCGCAGCCATCTTCTCTCTAAATTCGTCAAACCATCGCGAACTGAATTCTCAGCAAACGCTTGTAGTTTCAAATCACAGCTCGTGATCACATCCAGACCCAAACGGTTCAAAACTTTCTTTCCGAAACGCAAGGTCAGACGCCGCCTTACCTCAGTGAAAATTTCCGGGCATTTGCCGATATCATCACCCGCGCTCAAATCCAGTCGAATCGGCTCAGCGGACAATTTTTCCGCTTCCGCTGGTTCTATGAATCCCATGTGGGCCATGCGTCCCAACACGTATTTCCGCCTTTTCCGAGCCGCCTCCGGGTGCCTTATGGGAGACAACCCGGCAGGGCTTTGAGGCAACCCAGCTAAAAGAGCGGCTTCCTCCAGCGCTAGATCGGAAACATCCTTGTTGAAAAAATATCGAGCCGCTTCTCCAACTCCGTACCTTCCATGCCCATAGTAGATCTGGTTCAGATAAATCCCCAGAATTTCCTCCTTGGTCAAAGCCTGCTCAAGCCTACGCGCAAGAATCAATTCCTGAACCTTTCTTTTCATGGTTCTTTCGGGAGACAAAAACAGAGTCTTGACCACTTGCTGAGTGATTGTGCTTCCGCCCTGAACATATTTGCCGGCACGAAGATTCGCGAGGAAGGCTCTTACCATACCCATTTTGTCCAGACCCTTATGTTCGAAAAACCGGGAATCCTCCGCTGCAATCGCAGCGTTTATTAGATGGCGCGGCATCTTGTCCAGACCCACCACCGTCCTACGTTCCTCGAAGATCTCCCCTATGAGCCGTCCATCTCTCGAAAACACCCTAGTCACTTGCAAGGGACTATAGTCTTTTACCCCTTTTATTCGTGGCAAATCAGGATCACTTCCATAAACCAGGAACATGCCGAGCAACCACCCTCCCCCCAAAAGAAAACCTGCGGCCGTAACAAGTCCGACAATTTTGATCGCCAAAGCTGTAATTCGCCACTTGCGATTAACGGATACGTCCTTTTTCGCCGTTCTTGACTGCAATCGCCGGCTGTTTCTTTTCTTTCCCTTCACCCTTGTTTCTCCCAAAACCGTTCTTCCCGTGCTTGCCTTCATTCCGTTCTTCCGATTCGCTCATTGACTTTTATGATGTATTAATAACCCCATCGAGCTCCAATCGCCAGATTGGCTAAAACAACACCGCGATACAAGCCTTCATTATCCAGTCCATATAAATATCTGAACTGTCCCAGAACATAAAGGTGTTTCAATATCTCCACCCTGGCTTCCGCTGCCGCCAAGAGCCCATCGGCTTTACTCATTGAATCCTTGTCAAAAAGTCCTGTTTTTGCCAAAAGCCCCGAAAAAACCCATCTTCTTCCATAAGGCACTCCAACTTCCAAGAAGGTCATGTCACCAAGCGGTCCCTCCCGCAGATGGTACGCAAACCGCAGCCAGAAAAGTCTTTCATAGCTGATTCCCGCCTCCCATTTACCTCCATGAGCCACGGAAGGAAACGTGGAAAGAATCGCTGACTTGGTTTCAAGCGATCCCTCCCGCCTTGCCCGCCAGGAATCTCCCAGGGATATCTGGTATCTCTGTATGTCGTAGAAGAGATCTACATAACCCGGTGCATATTCATTCCATCCGACTCGGTATTCAGCCCGTCCCCCAAGTTGTAGTTTTCCTCCGAAAAAAACCCCGCCGGCTTGAACTCCGACATGAAGTCCCCCTCCTCCTCCAACGACCCAGTTGTTGTCAAAGTATGGTTTCAACCAAAAACCTTTTTTGTCGCCAACTGTATATGATGCGTCATATCCGACAAAGCCGAGAGGTTCTGTCTCCACGTAGAGTTTTCTGGTTTTTGTTACTCTCCTTTCCCCGTCGTCGTCCAAAAGCACACGACTGGGGGCCCTAAGATCCGTCATTCCTGTTACACCAAAAGCAAATCCCCTAAATTTGGCTTCCAGCCTCAGAGCCAAAATTTTGGGCGCGACGAAATCATCCATGACAAAATCAAAACCAAAATACTCGTGTCGAAGAGCAGCCTGAAATCCCGAATGATTGTAATTCAAATCGACCATGCTGTTGTAGTTGTCCAGCAATGTGCCATGTCCGAGTTGCGCGGGACAAAGCACACCGATGTTTAGACCGAAAGCAAGAAATCCCAGATCTTTGCCGTAGGTTAAGTATCTTATTATATTGGCAAAATCTGAAGGTTCGTCCCAATCTTCCCTTCTGATCACGCTTTCCCTATCTTCTCCTGATGATACGGTTCGAAGACGAAGAGCAGCCTGAAACCCGGCGGCCATGTCACCTTCACGGATATCCGCTCCCAACTGCAAAGTGGTAAAAACATCGGCGCCGATAACACCAAAGCCCAAATCTCCGGCGAACTGACCCCATGAATCAACCCCTTCTTGCACCTCCAGTTCTTCCTCCACGGTTTCCTGGTGCGCCTCGGCCTGTTTCTGCAATGAACAAGCCAACGCGGCTGTAATAAAAACTGTTGCTGCTGTTTTGAAATGACTTTTTTTCACGGCTATTTTCTCCCGGCCTAAAAACCAACCTTACAAACAAAAGTCGGCTCCTACATCTACTACCATAACACACACTATACCACATTAACGCCTGAGTCAATTCTCCTGCCTAAATTCGCATGTTTCCATAAAAGCCCGATTTCTGCGGAACCTTTCCAATCAGAAATAGATCTTCAAAGTTTTATCTTCTTTTCTTGCGCGTAATGGGACCATCGTTTATTGTGAAAAAACAATTTCGTCCCATAGACTCCCCGGAGACAAAGCGTTGGAGAAAAAAACATTTTATTTTTTGTTCTACTTTCGATCGTTTTCGGGTACTTGTAGGCACATTAAAAACAAGCGGTCTTAAAAGATTCGCACACGGTCCCGGCGAAGTGTCGCCGGGCCGACTCCCACAAAACAGCATTCGAGGCGGCTTAATGCGGCTGGGAATTTTCAGTGACGTACATTCAAATTTGGAATCATTAACCGAAGTCCTGGAATCCTATAAAGGACTTTCAATAGATTGTTACGTATGCCTTGGCGATACAGTTGGTTACGGTGCGAGTCCCAACGAATGTTGCGACCTCGTCAGGGGATTGAACGCGGTCAGCGTACTGGGAAATCACGATGCCGCGGTCAGCGGGCGTATGGACTATAATTACTACTACGAGGCTTGTCGGCGGGCCTTGGATTACCATGCATCGATACTGACTCCTGAAAACATGGAATGGCTGAAGAGCCTACCATACGAAAAGAGAGAAAAAGAGAGGAGTTATTGCCACGGATCTCCTCTTAACCTTGAAGAATTCGAGTACATTTTTTCAATGGAACAAGCTCGCTCTTGTCTGCCTCATTACGAAGAGCTGGCAGGAGTCACTTTTGTGGGTCATTCCCATCTCTGCAAAGCATTCGCCATGTCATCCGAAGAAGTACATGCAGTTGTGGCGGCGCGTTTTACCATTAGGCCTGAATACAAATACATAATCGGCGTGGGGAGCGTGGGACAACCCAGAGATTACGATAATCGCGCAAGCTTCACGGTGTTCGACACGGAATCACGTGTTTTTGAATATCACCGCGTTGCCTACGACATTGAAAAAAGCGCCTCCAAGATTTTCAACAGTTCCCTGGAAAGAAATTTCGGAAACAGATTGTTCATCGGCGTGTAATTCAGTTATGCATTGGTATCCCGAAAGGACTTCCCGCACTCTTTGCAAACACCATCCGCGCCTATTACACCGATGCACGATCCATCGCTGCAGATTTTTCTACCCGGATCAAATTCATCTTTCAAACCCTCGTCCACAAGGTCTTTAAACCCGGAAGCATCTGCTTGCAGCGGTTTTTCTTCCTCGTCAGCGGAAGAATGAAAACCGGTGGAATCTCCAGCAGTGGGCGGTTTGCTGCCCACCTTTCTACATACGCAACAACTACCGTCTTCACCTATAACCCCCACGCAAGACCCATCGGAACACAGGATCCTGTTTTCAAATCCTTTAACCATTCCGGGAATGTCATCCGTCTGTTTCACGTCTTCCCCCTTTTTTTCAGCTCAAGTTCTTGAACATCTCCTCGAGCCTGGCTTTGTTTTTATCAGCTTCATCACTTTTGTGATAAGGCGGCCCGGCCCGAAAATTAAAATGGTGGCAAAAATTTCCCGCTTCCCGGTCCCTGATGAATTCGGCGTGAATTTCACGACATTCATTGTGCAACGAAGGATCGTACAACTCACAATTCTTACAGCAGTGAAGATCCGCTCGGCAATGTGGACATACATCCTGCCTTCCAACCTTGACTCCCACCTTCACTTCAAAATGAAGCTCGTTCGAGCACTTGTGACAATAGTATTCCATTTTGTTCTCCTGGTTTTTCCTTTACTGCCGGATCTCCTAACATATCCCAAACAATGGTTTCAACAACAACCCGCAGAATAATCAGAATCCGGTAAATGTTTTTGTTTCCGCCTTTTGCATCCATGCCCCGCGGACCGGACACATTCCACCGGTGTTGATCCGCCGGAACATTTACTGTAAGAATCCGGAAACTTCCATTTGTTTTCCCGTTTAAACCGGGTACGGCGCCCGCTCTGGAAAAAGCCATGATATTAGGACGTAAAACCTTAAACAACATCCTGCTGGCCGCGCTGCTTTTCACAACAGCCGGTGTAATCCTGGGTTTTTCCAAGAGCTTGATGAGAGGATACGTGGTCGTTCGATTCCTGTTCCTCGCTCTTGGAGCATCTCTTTTTTCCGCCGGAATCATCGCCAACCTGTGGGGAGACAGGAAAACCCTCAAGGATAACAAGCTTTTTCTGGCCGTCCTGGGAGGACAAGCCTTCGCTCTAGCTGTTTCTGTCCTGTTATCCGGAATGCCCTGGGTTTCCTTGCTTGGTTCCGTTCCCAGAATGATGGGGTCCTTAACATATTGGGCGTGCTTGATTACTGCAGCGGCAACCGTGTTCGCCATAGATGGCAAAACCGAAAGGTTCTACCTTGTCTTGAGAGTCTTGATGATCACCGCGGTCGTTGTAGCCTTGCACGCTTTTCTCGAAGTACCTTCGGTCCGTGGGTTTCGTCCTCCCGGATTGTTGGGAAATCCTAATTTTCTGGGCAACTGGCTCGTGGTAATCGTAATGACCGGATTCTGTCTTATGATGGCGGAAAAATCCCGGGGCTGGTCTTTTCTTTCGGGTGTCTCTTCATCCCTCGCTCTCATTGCCCTGATATTCAGCCAGACAAGAGGCGCCTGGTTGGGCCTCGCCATTTCCCTGATCCTGGCGGGGACGATGATGCGTTTTCCTGAACATGATCTTGCAAAATTCAGAAGGCGCTCGTTTTATTGGACTCTTTTCACAGTGTCGGCCACTTTGCTTTTACTGGGAGTCTACGAAGCATGGGGACCTGATGGAGTAAGAACTTTTGTCGAAAGATCCCGTCCCGGAGCGCCTGAAAGAATTTTTGAAGAAAACCTACAAATCTTCCACGGGACCACCAGAACAGCTGCAACATTGTGCCTACTCACCTCTCTTGTTTTCTCGACCTGGATACAGGTAGCTACAAGATGGAAATCTTTGAAACCTTCACACAAGCATGGCTTGTGTGCGGTTGTTGCATTATGCGGGGTTTCTGTTTTCGCTTTTCTTTTCGCCACACCCAGCGGAAAAGTTTTCAGAAGGCAAAACCTTCGTCTGGAATTCCAAAACGAAGGTAGAACCATTGTATGGCGCGACTCTCTGCACATGGTAAAGGATTACTGGTACAAAGGCTGTGGAATCGAAACTTTTCGCGTCGCCTTTTTGCCCTACAAATCTCTTGATCTTGCTATCAACGGACCGAAACAGAACTGGAGAAATCCACACAACGTCATTCTGTATGAATTGACATCCAACGGCATCCTGGGATTGCTGACTTACCTTTTGCTCATAGGCTACGCTATTTCGAGATTCTTGAAAGCCGGAAAAACCCAAGACGGTTTCGGAATGGTTATCACCGGCTGCATGGCGTCGTTTTGCGGATACCTGGTTCATAACCTTGTAAATTATGACGTTGTTACAACCGCGTTTACAATGTATCTGTTTGTCGGCCTCGCACAGGCCGGCTGGTCCATGCCGGAAAATACTCCAGCTGAAGAAACCGATCCTTCCTCCCAAAAAACCGTCAAGTCTCGCAAAAAGACTTTCGGGAGAAGGCGGACCGCTAACCCGATTTTTGTGGGAAAAAAAGATCTCGTTATCAGCCTTGTGTTTCTATCGTCCTGGTTTGTGCCTTTTTTAATGGGACTTCTTTGGAGAAAACCCGGTGGTTGGTGGATGGGCTGGCTCGGCGCTGTGCCGGCGGTCAACATGACTGCCTTCATGTTGCGAAAAAAAACGACTCCCGAATATCCTGTAAAAAAAGGACTTCTTGAAACCGGTTTTTTTACAACCTTCTGGCTACCGATTTCATGTCTTGTCGTCGGTCCGGAATGGATAACCTTGGACACACAGCGAGACCCCCTTCCCCTGCTCTTATCTCTGGCCATTACGTCCGTGTTTTTGGTGATCACAGCGGGACCTGTAGATATCTGGAGAACAACTTCGTCAGGAAATCAGGATGCAGAACGACCGGACATGACGAAACAATCCGCGTTGGTAACTGTATTGGTGTCTGTTTTTCTTTTCGTCGGAGCCGCAATTTATTCCTCGAAGCATGTTATTAACGACTGGGGCCTTCAACGCTCCAAGATATATTCCACAGCGGTCGAACGAAGCCTTCTGCCTAACCTGGAACAAATACAAAAAGGCATTGCAATTCTGAAAACCAGAATCAAAGAGGCGGAAGAAAGCGGAGCTCCAAAAGCAGCATTGGACAAGGCGCGAAACCGCTTGTCCGAGCTGCACAAAAAGCAATCCGTTCAGTTAAGACAAATCAACACTTTGAAGGACAAAGTCGTCCACAACGGGCGCTTGGGCACAAGACATTTTCGCTTCATGGGTCACTTTCACCACCAGTATTCAAAGAATTTGCAGCCTTTTCTCAGAAACCCCGGAACAATACCGGAAGCAGAAGCGGAAAAGCTGATGATGGAAGCGATCAAACATTCAAAACAAGCTGTGAGGAACAATACCAACCCTGAAAGCGCATACAGCCATCTGGCCGTAATGCATTACTGGTCTATTCGCTTCTGCGGGGTTGACTCAAAGGGCATGACGCTGGCGCAATGCGAACAAAATCGGCTGGAAAAATCAAAAACAGCGCTCAAAACATCCATGGACTACGACTCCCTATATTACGATACAAACCGAATGATGGCTTTCATTCTGGCAAGAGAGGGGGATCTTGATGGAGCCGTAAGACAACTCAAAAAAGCGAAAAGAATCGTCGGTCATCGGCTCCATCGCTTCCCGACCGTTGCTCAAGTAGATACATTGATCAAAAGACTTCTTCTTGAAGAGGGTTCCGGATTGGCACAACAAGGGCGTTACAAAGAGGCCATGGTTGCGTACAAAAAGGCTATCGAACGCTACGGGGATGATATGCCTGAAGCTCATCATCTCATAGGCGTCTTGAACGTAAGAATGAAAGATTATCGCAAAGCCGAAGAGAGTTTCAAAAAAGCGCTGGACTATAAACGCGATCATCCGGAATCAATAGTCGAACTGGCAAGATTGAGATTTCTGGAAAAACGTTTTTCCGATGGGTATGCTCTCCTTAAAAAAGTCCTCGAACCCAAAGTAAGACAACCGGAAGGTTTGCTTGTAAGGGCATGGGCAATGGAAGTGGAAGGCAATAAGAAACAGGCGTTGGCGGATCTGAAGCTCTACCTCAAGCTTGCGCCCACATCCAGACAAGCTTCGGAAGTCCGACAGAAAATCCGCTCCCTGTTATCACAGTAACCCTATCAATCAAGCCGGGCATCTTGTTCGTCATCCAGATCCTGCTCCAGGGCGGTCACTTCTTTTGCAGTGATTTCCCATTCTTCAATTGTCTTTTCGAGGTGAGCTTCTTTTTCCACTTTGTTTTTTGACAAAAGAGCCAGCTCCGTCCAGCCGGAGGAGGAAACCGCCATTTCTTCTTCCAGGGAAACCAGCTCTTTTTCGATCATATCCACGCTTTCTTCGAGGTGTTGAAGTTTTCGAGTTTTTCTTTCCAATTCTCGCTGCTTTTTTTTCCGATTCTCCCTGGATGCGATCCTCAAATCTTTTTGTTTTTTTCTCTCCACCTCTTCAACCGACACGCTTTGCTCTAAATCCCCTTCCACGTCCCTGAGAATCTTTTTTCTGGCTTCGGTATATGAACCCAACTCTATTGCTACGGTTCCGTCTCCTTTCAGGAAAAAGATCTTACCGACGAGTTGATCCAGAAAATAGCGGTCGTGGCTTACAACAAAAAGAGTCCCTTTGTACAAAGACAGCGCATTTTCAAGCGCCTGCCTCGCGGGAATGTCGAGATGATTCGTAGGCTCGTCGAGTGCCAATGCATTCCATGGTTTCATGGCCAGCAGTCCCAATCCAAGCCGATTCTTTTCACCCCCCGATAGGCTGGAAACAGGCCGAAAAGCATCATCTCCTGAAAATCTCAATCCTCCCAAAACAGATCTTGCAGCTCCTTCGGAAAGTTCCCCTCTGCGTTTTTTTACTTCATCTACAAGCCTGTCGCCTTCATTCAGGTCAGTCCTGTTCTGATCAAAAAATCCGAATTCAACATCTTTTCCTATCTCCACCGTTCCCCTTTCAGGGTTTGATCTTCCCGTCAACGTCCTGAGCAGGGTGGACTTTCCGCAACCATTGGGCCCTACGATTCCAATCCTTTCCCCCCTGTATACTGTAACCGAAAACCCATCCACCAGCGTTCTGTCCGACTCGTACCCGATTCGAAGATTCGCAACATCCAAGACCTGTTTGCCCCCCGGCCGATCTCCAACTTCAAATGACAGCTTGAACTGATCCGCCTTCACCCATGGATCTTCCGGAATTTCAATTTTTTCCATTCGTTCGATGGTTTTCTTTTTACTGGAAGCCTGGCGGGCTCTTTGCCCCACTTGGTTTTTTGCTATGTATCTTTCCAGCCTGTCGATCTCTTTTTTCTGCTTTGCGATCTTTTTTTCCAGGAGTTCCATGCGTTGAACTCTCTGTTTTTTATAATCATCAAAATTTCCCTTGAATTCTTCTATTTGGCCTCCGACTATCTCCACGATCCCCGTGCAAACACGATTCAAAAAAGTTCTGTCATGTGATACCACCAAAATGGCCCCGTCCCATCCGGACAAAAACCCTTCCAGACGTTCAACAGCTTCAATGTCTAGATGATTGGTAGGCTCATCCAGCAAAAGCACATCCGGCTCTCTCACCAGGACCTCTAAAAGAGCGACCCTTCCCACTTCGCCGCCTGAAAAAGACGACAGGGATCGATTGAGATCTCTTTTTTCAAACCCCAGATCCGCTAAAAGCGTTTCTATCCTTTTTTCAAGCGTGTACCCACCCAGCCGTTCGTATTCCACCCCGCAAGCTCCATATTGTTCCAAGATTTCCTTTTTTCCGGGTTCGTCTTCAAGAACTCTTTCCAGGCGGATCATCTCCACCTTCATCCGCAATACTTTTTCAAACGGAGCGAGCAAGGTGTCTGCAAGTGTCCTCTCCTCCTCCATCGGTTCCGACTGGGCCAGATATCCCACCCTGGTACCCCGCAAACAGCTTACCTCGCCGCGGTCCGGTCGGATGCTTCCACGCAACAAGTGAAGCATGGTTGATTTTCCACACCCGTTCGGCCCCACAAGCCCGACTTTTTCTCCCTTACCTACACCCCAGGAAACATCTTTCAAGATCTCGTGCCCTGCATATCCGAAAGACAGGTTTTTCATCTGGATCAACATGGGAAAAGGTCCTAAACTTCCTTGACAGGAACTTCAACCAAAAACAAAATGCTTCAAAACATTGCAATAAACGGAGGTTACATCAAAGTGTCTCCAGACGCCGACCTTGATTCCAAAGACATAGAAGTTTTTTTTGAACACGCTCGCCTTGATTACAAGAAAATCTCCAACAGTTCCTGGCAGACCACCTGCTCGGGAGAAACAAACGATTTTCCGGTATTAATCGAAAAAAACCGGCACGGACTAGTCTTGAAGATCTGCTCCTATGTGTTCTCACCCGATGATAAAGATTGCAAACTCGCGCTTTACGCTCATCTTTTGAAGCTGAACGGCCGGATGCACCAAGCCAAGTTTCACCTTGAAAAATCGGGGTGGATCTCTCTTTCACTGGAAACCACTTTTACCAAAAAAAACCTTTCCCTGTTTCACCATAAATTGAAATCCTTATGCGCGTACGCGGACAAACATTATCTTGATGTCTTGAACATGGCCCAAAGCGGTCATAAGCCTTAGGGCGCTTGTTTCATCATCCTCTGTTCACTTAAAATTATGGCGGCTTTTTCTGACTTGCGTTTTAGATAAGTACATGATAACTGAGTCCAAACTTGGGAAAACCAACAAAGAGTGGACCCGATTTTCGAGACCACTCTTTTTTTTCGTCTACGTGTTTTATTTGATGTAAGAAACCGAAGAATCCGAACCGGAAAATGAAGGAGATATCAAGCCGCATAGACGCCATCGTGAGACCCGTCGTAGAAGACATGGGTTACGAGTTGATTTTGACGGAATTAGCTTCGGACCGGGGTTATTTGGTGGTTCGTCTTTACATCGATCAATCGCCCCAGGGGATAACCATTGAAAATTGTACCCAGGTGAGCCGGCGGGTAAGCGCTGTTCTTGATGTCGAGGATCCGGTTCCCGGCCGTTCTTATCGACTCGAGGTATCATCACCCGGAATAGATCGCCCCCTTGTAACCAAGGAACATTTCCAAAGGTTCATTGGGTCGGAAGTCAGACTCCGGCTGAAAACAGAAGCCGAGCAATACAGGAAGAACTACAAAGGCGTGATCAGAAATGTTTCCGGCGAAAACATAACCATTGAAATCGATAAGGGCGAAACCCTTGATTTAAGGCTTTGTGATGTAGACAAAGCGAACCTGGTGGGAGACTTGGAGCGCCACACCGCGCAGGCGGATAGCGCGTCGAGGAAATGAAATGCAACAAGCGAATTTGAACGTCATCATAGAACAGGTTGGAAAAGACAAGGGCATAGACCGTAATGTTCTTATTGAAACCCTTGAACAAGCCATCCTAACCGCGGCAAAAAAGTCTTTTGGTCAACACAGGGAAATGGAGACCAGATTCAACGAAGAAACCGGGGCTGTGGATTTGTTCTTGATCCTTGAAGTCGTGGAAGATGAAGAAGAAACCCTTTCCGGCCGTTATATTTCGGTAGACGATGCTGAAAAATATGGTCTCGAGGCTGTTGGGGGTGATGAACTCCTGTTTCAGGTTTTTTACCGCCCTGAAGATCATGAGCAAGCCAAGGAGCAGGATGAATCCTTTGGTGACCTTCTGGATTTGAAGACTTACAGACGTGGATTCGGACGCATTGCAGCCCAAACAGCCAAGCAGGTGATAATTCAAAGAGTCAGAGAAGCTGAAAGAGAGAACATTTACAACGAATACAAGGATCGGAAGGGCGAAATCATCACCGGAGTGGTCCGCCGTTTTGAAAGAGGCGCCATCATTGTAGATCTGGGAAGAACTGAAGCCATTCTACCGACACGGGAACAAGTTCCCAGGGAAACCTATCGCGCCGGCGATCGGATTGTTGCATATGTTCTGGATATAGATCGCGCTTCACGAGGTTCCCAGATCATTCTTTCCAGAACCCACAAGGGATTGCTGGAAAAGCTTTTCGAGCTGGAGGTTCCAGAGATTTACGAAAAAATAGTGAGGATCGAATCCAGTGCTAGAGAACCGGGAGCTCGTTCAAAAATAGCCGTCTCTTCTACCGATAGGGACGTAGATCCTGTGGGCGCTTGCGTAGGCATGCGGGGATCCAGAGTTCAAGCAGTCGTGCAGGAGTTGCGCGGGGAAAAGATAGATATTGTTAATTTCGACGAAGATCCCGCCCGGTTTGTATGCAACGCCATCGCCCCTGCTGAAGTGAACCGTGTCCTGATAGACGCGGAGGGACATACCATGGAGCTGATAGTTCCTGACGACAAGCTCTCCTTAGCCATTGGCAAAAAGGGGCAAAATGTTCGTCTCGCATCTCAGCTCACCGGTTGGCGGATAGACATTCATTCTGAATCAAAAATTCAGGAAATGGAGGAAAGAAGCAGGCGTTCTATCTCCTCCATTGCAGGCATTTCCGACGATTTGGCTGAAACAATGTTTCGGCTGGGCTGGCGCAGTGCGGAAGAAGTCGCCGGTGCTAATCCGGAAGAACTGGCTGCAATTCCCGGAATGGGAGGTGTAGACGCTGCCCAAAAAATAGCTCTGGCCGCACAAGAAGCTTTGAAAAAACAGGCTGAAGAACTCGAACTGCAAAAACAAGAGCAAGTAAATGTGCTTTTGTCCATCCCGGAAATTGATGAAATGGCCGCTGAAAGTCTCTGGGAGAGCAATTACAAGACTCCCGAAGACATTTACCAGGAGAGCAACATTGAAAGGCTTTCCCAATTAAGTGGCCTGGCCATGCCTCAAGCGCGTCAAATTCAACAGAGTTTGGCAAAATGGATGGAGGAGAACCGGCCCGAGGAAATAGCCGAAAAAGATAGTCCGACAACGGACGATCAGATGGAAGACATTACAGATGAAACTACGGATGAAGCTTCGACAAGTGAAGTTTTGTCGTCATTCCGTACAAATGATGTAGAACCCTTGGATAATGATATGAGCGCGGGTGAACCAATCGACTCCCCGGAGCGGGAAGAAATGGAGCCCTAAAGGGTAGTCGCTAATTATTCACCTCCGAGAAACGTTACGGTCAAAACGTTGCCGATAAGAACGTGTATTGGATGCAGAAAGAAAAAAGAAAAGGATTTTCTGTTGAAAGCAGTTTCCGGTTCCGGAAAAAGCCTTGTTTTCACTTTTCGCTCCCAGAAGGGAAGGGGAGCGTACTTTTGTCCATCCCGGGAGTGCATCGTGCGCGCTCTGCGGAAAAAAGCGTTAAGCAGGGCGTTGACTGTGGAAACTGCGTGTTATCAAGAGAATTCGGAAAAACTGGTGGTGGAAGCAATAGAAGCCACAAAACATCGCTTGTTGGAACTATCGACGGCCGGGGACAGGAAATCTCTAGAAAAGAGAACTCGCTTGTCTCTATGGATCGAATGTCTGGAAAAAACCGGCCGGTGTGAAAATTGAACTTTTTACGGATCGTCACCGGGTTTTAGGGCCGGCGGAAAAATGATTTATCCGGACTTGATTTAAAAACGGGTCATTGTCGCCCCTGAAAAATTGCAGAGAGCCTTATTTTTAAGCACGGCGATCATACAAAATCTGAAGTTTTTGAGTCGACCATCTAAGGTCGTCCAAACGGGAGCAGGAGATGCCAAAGGTCAGGGTTTACGAAATAGCCAAGAAAATGGGCATCAAGAACAAGGATTTGGTGTCCAAAATACAGCAAATGGGCATCGTTATCTCCAATCACATGAGCACGCTGACGCAAGACGAAGTCGGCAGGGTTACAAAAGCTCTTCAAAAAGAAAAACAGGCCAATACGGTTGAAAAAAGGCTTGGTTCCACTGTAATCCGCCGCCGTTCAAGCCTGAAACGATCTCGCCCGGCCGTTGAAGCAGAAAGCAAGCAACAGGAAGCGGAAATCGTTCAGGATGATGTAGTGAAAGACCCGGTTCCGGCTGTAGAAGAAGCTCAAAAAGTCACTGAAGAGGCTCAGGGCGATTTTTCCGAACACGAACACGTCGTCTCTGCCGAACCTCCGATCATGTCCATTTCGCCGGATCGCGTGGATGATTCATCGGTTTCAAAGGATGTAAAATCCCAACCACTCCATGAAGAAGCTGCGCAAGAAACGGAAACCTCAACCGCCGCGAAATCAGCAAAACAAGATATGGATGAAAGTCATATCTCCCAGAAACCTTCTCTTGGAGAGGCTTCTCCTGCTGAAACAGACTCGGCTGAGGAGGGAAGTGCGCCGGAAGCGTCGACTGAAGAAACCGCGGCCGATGCAGTCTTGGGGAAAACTGAAGCAGCTCCGGTAAAAGCAACGGCCGATGAACAGGCCCCTTCGGAGGGCAAGCAGGAAGAGAAAGAAGAAAAGCTGGGACCTACCGGTCGGCGTATAGAACTTCCGCAGATGAGAGCCGCTCCAAAAGTCGTCATAACGAATTTGACCGATACGTCCCGGCATTCCAGAAGAATATACACGCCCAAAAAATCGGAAAAAGCTCTTCCGTTCGGCAAAGGGGCCAAGGGGAAGAAGAAAACAACGAAAAAAGCCAAGCAAACCCTTATCACCACGCCGGCGGAACACAAACGACGAATCCGGATGGAAAATGCCATTTCCGTATCGGAGTTGGCCAAGCAAATGGGCATCAAGTCGGGTGAGGCGTTGAAGCATCTCTGGACAATGGGCATTACCGGCGTAACGATCAACACAACACTGGATGTAGACACAGCGACATTGCTCGCAGCAGAGTTCGGATTTGACATTGAAAACGTCGCCTTCCAGGAAGAAGCATTGATCCAGGCATTGGAAGACAAGCAGGAAGACCTGGTTGCCAGGAGTCCTGTGGTCACTGTCATGGGGCATGTCGACCACGGCAAAACTTCTTTGCTTGACAGAATCCGCAACGCGAATGTCGCATCCCACGAGGCCGGCGGGATTACTCAACACATAGGAGCTTACAAGGTTCAAACACCTAGTGGAGAAGTCGTTTTTATCGACACTCCGGGTCATGAAGCCTTTACCAAAATGCGCTCCCGCGGCGCACAATGCACTGATATCGTGATCCTTGTCGTAGCCGCGGACGACGGGGTAATGCCTCAAACCAAAGAAGCCATTGAACACGCTAAAGCTGCCGAAGTACCCATAGTTGTAGCAATCAACAAGATAGACAAGGGCGATGCAGATCCATCGAGAGTTCGACAGGAGTTGACCGCTCACGAGGTATTAGCGGAAGAATGGGGCGGTGACACTCTGATGGTCGAAGTATCCGCTTTGACCGGTCAAGGAATCGACCGCTTGCTTGAAAGCGTCCTTCTCCAGGCCGAAATACTGGAACTCCGGGCCAACCCTCACAAGCCCGGCAGGGGAATCGTGTTGGAAGCCCTGCTTGACAAATCCAGGGGGCCGATCAGCACCATTTTGGTCCAGGAAGGCACGGTAGAACAGGGCGCCATCATAGTGGCCGGCAAGTATTACGGCCACGTAAGAGCAATGATGGACCACTGGGGAAATCCCATAAAAAAAGCCGTCCCTTCCACGCCGGTCCGCATTCTCGGCCTGGACGGTGTTCCTGACAGTGGAGATAATTTCTACGTAATAGAGGATGACAAAAAAGCCCGCAGAATTGTGGATCACCGCCGCGAAGAAACCCGCAAAAAGGAGCTTGCCGAATCCAGTTCATCGGCCCTGCGGTTGGATCGTATTGCCGAAATGATAAAAGAAGGCTCCCAGCAGGAGCTAAAAATCGTTCTTAAAACAGATGTTCACGGCACAGCGGAAGCGATAAAAGAATCCATCACGAAACTCAGCACCGAGAAAGTCAAGACATCCGTGATTTCCTCCGGCGTGGGAGGTATCACCGAAACCGACATAACTTTTGCCAAGGCATCAGGCGCCATCGTGGTCGGTTTCAACGTCCGCCCCGCCGGAAAAGCCAATCAAGCAGCGGAGCAAGAACATGTAGAAATACGGATCTACAACGTAATCTATGAACTGCTCGATGACTTAAAGGAAGTAATGCGGGGGCTTCTCCCGAAAGAACGGTTGGAAAAGAAAGTCGGACAACTGGAAGTCCGACAGACATTCAGCATACCCAAGGTGGGAATGGTTGCCGGATGTTTTGTCACTGAAGGCAAAATCGCACGTTCTTCCAACATCCGGTTGTTCAGGGACAATGTTCAAGTCTATACGGGAAAAATCGGATCGCTCAAGCGATTTAAGGACGATGTGCGTGAAGTGGAAAAAGGCTATGAATGCGGCCTCTCCATTGAAAAATTCAACGACATCAAGGATGGCGACATCATAGAAGTATTCGATTTCGAGGAAAAAACAGCGGATCTTTGATGTTGCCGCCATGATCACCGCTTGCAGCTTTACAGGATTTCATTCGTTTAATCCCATTGTCAATGAAAGGTATTTCATGAAGATCGGCGTGGCTCGGTTGACCCTCAGAATACCACAAAGCCAATCACTCAAAGCGAAAAGAAAAATCCTGCGGTCTATCTTGGACAAGACCCGTGCGAAATTCAGAGTATGCATCGCGGAAACAGGTTTGCAAAACAAACTGCAATCGTGTCAAATCGGTATAGCATGTGTCTCTTCAGAGGCAAAACATGCAGACGAGATCATTCAGAAAACCATACGCTTCATCGAAAACACCCACCTCGCATCCATGACCCATTGCCGAACGGAGATTATCCACATGGGAGACACATGGGACGAAAGCGAATATCCGGAATATCACGACTTTTTGGATGAAAGCATTCTTCACCACGAGGATCAATGAGTTCAGATGCCAACGGAAACGAAAAGAACCCGTCGTATCGCCAACAGCATGAAGCAAGCTATCGGTGAAACCCTGTTGCATCGAGTCCGCGACCCCAGGATCCGTAAAAGTGTTCTTGCGGCGGTAACGGGAGTGGAAGTCTCCAGAGATCTCAGACATGCAAAAGTTTTCATTTCCGTTTCAACAGAGGATGAAATCACAAAGAAAGATGCTCTTGAAGGTTTGCGCGCTGCAGCGGCTTTCATTCGAAGCGAAATGGGAAAAAAGCTGGCACTTAAAAGAATACCAGAGCTTTCTTTTTTCATTGACGAAACCCTTGCCGATGCCGTGAAAATAGAAAACATCCTGAAAGAAGTTTTACCGGAATCCGGATCGGAAATCTCATATCCGGGAAACCCGGCAAGTGATTTCCCCGACCCAAAAGATGATGCATAATGATTTCCGAAGTTGCAAATATCATCCGTAAAAACGAGCGCTTTCTGATCACAAGCCATGTCAACCCGGATGGAGACGCCATAGGATGTCTTGCCGGATGTGGAAGATTGCTCGAACTGCTCCAAAAAGATTTTATAATATACGCTCCATCCGGCGTGCCGGAACTGTTCAGCTTCCTTGAGATGCCACCGGCGACAAGGAAGCAGCTCGATGCTGAAAGTGTTTTTGATGCGTCGTTGATTTTTGATACGGCAGATCCGGAACTGCTCGGCTCTGATTTCCCGGAAAAGACAAGAGCCGGCATTAGAATAGTCATTGATCATCATCTCAGGTTCAAGAATTTCGGCGATTTGATATGGAGGGACCCTGAAGCGGCCGCGGCCGGAGTTATGCTTTATCGTTTGGCAAAAGAATTTGGAATCAAAGACGATGCGCGCCTTGGCGAAGCCATATGGTGCGCCTTGTACACCGATACCGGAGGTTTTCGCTATTCATCCACCAACCCGGAGGCTCTCTACACGGCGGGAGAGGTTTTGAGTTGGGGAGTTGATCCCTGGAAAATGGCCATTTCCATTTACGAGAGCAACCCTGCAGGAAGGGTTCGTCTTCTCGC
The DNA here is from genome assembly GCA_007131745.1 of Myxococcales bacterium. Next base: position 19,095 of record SLPX01000236.1, on the reverse strand, counting down.
CAAGGTGCTTTCTTCCCTTGAGATCTCTCCCAACGGCAAGGTTGCCGTTATCATCGCTCCCAAGAAGTTTCTTGTCGAAGAAAACATGGACCAATCCATGCTGGATACATTCATCAATCATGCAAGAGGCATCAAGGGTGTTGAAATCGCCATACAGCTTTCGGAAAGAGAAAATGGATGGAAGGCAGGGCTGAGATCCAAGGGAAATATTGACGTTTCCGAGCTGGCCGCAAAATACGGTGGAGGCGGCCACAAGAACGCAGCCGGCTGTCTCATGCATGGGGACTTGGAAAACATCAAGGAAACTCTCATGAGAGAATCCGAACAACTTACGCACGAAAAAGCAGAAGCACACTGATGTCCGATCTTTTCGGCGTTCTCAATATAGACAAACCTATTAATATCACTTCCGCCGACGTTGTCGGCAAATTAAAAAAAATTCTTCGCGTAAAAAAAATCGGCCATGGGGGAACATTGGACCCGATGGCGACTGGTGTTTTGCCTATTCTTGTCGGTGGCGCCACCCGGCTCATGGAACATGTCACAAGAGGAAAAAAGATTTATGACGCTGAAGCGACCCTGGGTGTTCGCACCGATACTTTAGACGCTCACGGAACGGTGATCTCCCGTTCTGAAATACCCGAAGGGATAACAAAAAACAGGATCCGGGATGTTGCTGCAAGATGGCAGGGCGTGGTTACGCAGAAAACTCCTTCTTTTTCAGCCGTCAAAATAAACGGGCGCAGACTATACTCCCTTGCACGGGCGGGATGTCCGCCCGAAGAACTTCCCACCAGAGAAGTAACCATTCACTCCCTGGATGTTCTTGAATGGTCTCCTCCTGTACTCAGCTTCAGAGTAGAGTGCGGAAAAGGGACATATATAAGGCAGCTCGCAGACGATATCGGCGCGGAACTGGGATGCGGCGCTCATTTATCATCTCTTAGACGTATCCGGGTGGGTTGCTTGACGATAGAAACCGCTATCGGATTCGAAACCTTGGCAAACAAACGGCACGAAGGTTGTATCAATGACCTCGTCATACATCCTCGCACAATCCTTTCACATCTTCCTTGTGCAAACATAGCAAAAAACGATATTTTGACGCTTTGTCACGGACAAAGCCTGAGTGTATCCTCGTTGATTTCAGAAAGTGGCGGATCTTTGCAACTTAAAGAAAACTCCAATATCGCCGTGTATTCCGAGGAAAACACTCTTGTAGCAATTGCAGAACTTAAAGAAAATCGGATTTTTCCAAGAAAAGTCTTCTATAAAGAGCCGAATTTTGATTAATTCTCTTTTCCGCCGAAAAGACGACGGAAAAACCCTGATGCTTCTTCTCCGCGGGATGTTGTCTCTTCGGAATAACTTTCTTTATCGTCGCCCGCTGCATCCATACCGGACAAATCTATATCAAAACCCTCTGCATCTTCTGTGTTGTCTTCGAAATCCTCAACAGATTCTTCTTCATCAAGTCCCAGATCGCCGATCCAGTTTCTTGGATCCACTATAGAATCCCCGATGTTTCCGCTCAAAAGATTCTTGGCCGGTATGTTTGCCCCATCCCACCCCGCCAATCCGGCAAATAGTTCTTGTCTTGTCAGCTCTTCGGCCAATTTTTTCGCCGCCGTACTTTTCGGGTCTCCCCGTACGGCGGCCACAAGATCCGCTACATGCCGGCTCGTTGCCTTGAATCCGGAAGTATAAAGAAAACTTGTCAAAGCATCTGCAAATTCTTCCGCTGTTTGATAGCGATCGTCTCTATTTCTTGCGAGGGCTTTGTGCACTATATCGTCAAGAAGTTCCGGAACCGCTCTGTTGAGCATAGCCACCGACGGCACGTGGGCTTTTCCTACCAGCAAAACGGTCTGATAATCGGTCTCTCCCAAAAAAAGCCTTTTCCCCGTAAGCAATTCGAAAAGAACTATTCCAAGAGAAAATATGTCGGTCCTCTTGTCGACCGTTTCTCCATCCACAGCTTCGGGAGACAAATATGAAAACTTTCCCTTTACCACGCCCGGATCCGTGGTTTCGAGCTGGCTGGCCGCTTTTGCCAATCCGAAATCAGTCACCTTCACCTCTCCTTGAACCGAAACCAGGATGTTTGGAGGACTCACATCCCTGTGGACAATGTGGAGAGGGCTGCCGTTTTCATCCCTCGCGTCGTGCGCATAATTAAGTCCGCGCGCTGCCTCCGCGACGATTTGGACCGCAGCACCGACCGGTGCCATCTGTCTTCTTTCCCTCAACTTGTCGACTATATCCTTCAGGCTCACCCCGTCTATGAACTCCATTACGATAAAGTAAGTGCCTTCATCTTCTCCCACATCAAAAACCTGGACAACATTGGCGTGGCTCAGCTTCATTACCACTCTTGCTTCGTCCAAAAACATGCTTACAAACTTTTTGTTTTTGGCCAAGTGGGGTAAAACCCTTTTTATCGCCACTTTCTTGGTGATACCGGCTATCCCCACGGTTCGTCCGATAAACACCTCGGCCATACCCCCGGCGTCGAGTCGTTTGACAACTTCATATTTTCTTGCACCGGCCATTTCTTCCTCTTTCATCCAAAGGGCATAAGATAACCTGCACTGCTTTTATATCACTCCCAATCCTTTCAGGAAACAAAGACTAAACTCATTTTCTTGAATCCCTTTCCACTACGAAATACTTTCCTTATTGGGCGGTTTCTTTTCCTTATGGTATGCTGGATATAGACAAAAAAAGGAATTGTGGAAATGACGAAGCATAAAAATATCCGACACACGGCTGTAGGTTTCGTTTTATCTGTTTTTTTGTTTTCATTGATCATGGTGTTTTCAATAACAAACGCTCATGCGCAATGCGCGGATGAAGATCGCGCTGCCATCCATGCAATCAACAAAAACGCCATGGAACAGTATCAAAACATGGATTTTGGGGAAGCCCGCAGCCTCTTACAATCCGCTTTCAAAAAAGCCGAAGAAACTGAATGTACTCTGGACTGGATCCACGCAAAGACCCTGATAAATCTTGGAATACTGCTGGCCGGGGGAGAAGAAAACTTTCCTCTTGCCAGAAAGTTTTTCATAGAAGCGCTGAGGGTTCGTCCGGAAGCTCCCCTTGATCGGGAGGTCGCCACCCCGGCTTTAACCAAAATCTACAACTGGGCCAGAAAGCGATTGCGAATAAGGGAAGAACCTGCTCCCTGGCCTGAAATCGAGGTGCCGGTATTCGAGGATGAGATTCCGGATGTTTCGACGCCATCCATTCCTTTGGAGCACAGCCCCGTGGATCAGGCTCCTCAAGGAATGCCGATTGAGATAACCTGCCGGATAAGCGATGAAGTAAGACCCCAAGAAGTTCATCTTTTCTACCGTCCATTCAAAGAATCCGGTTTTCAAACAGTCAGAATGGAGAAAACGGATACACCGTACACATGGAGAGGGTTCATCCCCGGAGAAGCGGTATGGGGGGCTTCCATTCAATACTACATCAGAGCCACGCCCGAATCTGAAAATGTTCTTGCATCCTCGGGAAGCATGATCAGCCCCCATATAATAGAAGTGGTAGCCGAAGGAGGGCTCTCCGACAGGGAAAATCCTCTTCTGAAAAAAACCGAAGCTCTTCGGAAAGAACGGAAAAAGCGCTTTCAGTTGCGGTTCGGTCCGGCGTTCGGGGTCGGTCTTGCAAGGGGAACCATGGAAGTAATGGATGAACAGGGAACCGTCGCGGTTAGAACCGGATTGCCGTATGACCGTATAGACAACCCGGGCCTCGCACCCGGGTCCCTCGGCGGCACCTTGGAATTCGGCTATCGAATAACGCCTAAACTTCTCTTGGGCCTCCAGGGACGCCTCGGCTACATCAAGATGTTTACAAAAAACGTTCCGGGCGCAGCATTCGCTGATTTCGCTGCGCTTTTGCGAGTTCGATATGACATAATGGATTTTGCAAGCAATTGGCTCGGCCTTTATGCCGGCGGGGGTTTAGGATATGCCCAAATCCGCCATGCCGTGCCGTTGAATCACGAAAACGAAGATTTTACGGACACAACACTTTCTATGGGCGTGACCCCTACCGTTTTTACCGGACTCAGAATCGGCCGGGAAAAAATCGTTTCCGGTTATTTGGAGATTGCTTTCTTAACTACCATATGGAACGACGCGGATCTGTTCACCTTTCACATGGACTTCACCCTGGGCGTCTGTTTTTCGTTTTGAACCTCAGTTCCAATTGCAGATCAGGTCCGAGGGCGGGGGATAGTACGGGTTTTCCACGCACTGGAAATTGACATCGTCTCTGCACTCCGACACATCCGTACACGCCACAAAACAGTAGCCGTCGTCCGCGATAGTATCAAAATAGTTGACGCAAACCCCTCCGTTCGGACAAACCGGATCCGACAAATTACACATGCTCGTGCAATAACCTCCGGGAGCGGCTGTAAAACACATACCGCTTTCGCAGTCATCCGGGCTCGTACATTCATCTCCGGTGGAATTGAGCCCTTGAACCGGTTCGCAATAGCCGGATTCAATGTTGCATTCCCCGGTGTCGGGACAATCCGAGTCATCATCGCAATTGGGGATACAAACCGACAGGTTCGTTCCTATTTCGGTACACACGTATCCATCCCGGCATTCAGTTCCGCCGCCGGTGCAGATTTCTACACAAACGTCCATGGGCGTTCCACCCTGGGGAGTATATGTCACACACTCGAATCCTGCTCCGCAAATTCCGCTTCCGCTGCAATCCGACGTACAAAATCCGCCCGGCCAACCGTAATCTTCTTCGGTGATGCACACGCCTCCCGCGCAATTCGTATCAACCGTGCAAGGAGATCCGCTCGGGTTGCAATAATCAGGATCGTCTATACAGTGCTGTTCATTGCAGCAATGAGCAAAGTCCTCGCAATCGGTGAGCCCGTTGCCGTTATCATCGATTCCATTGTCGCAGATCTCCGGCGGCTCCGGAACGCTTGCCGTCAAAACCAGGGTATACGGTCCGCCGCCTCCCATGAAAGAATCATCTGCAACTATCAAGTAATAGGTTCCCGGAGAAAGCTCTTCGAAATTGATGTTCCCCGAATCCATAATGTCTTCACATTCAAGTTCAACATCATCGCAATTTGCGGTAACCGCGCTGTAAAGCGCGATGGCCCCCATTGCCATCATTCCCGCTAATTCATATTGCACATGCACACCCCCCCCTTGCGGTAGAGTAAACCTGACCACCTCACCGGCAGATCCCAAGAATCCAAACATTGTACAACTAACGTTGTAGCTATTCGCTGCGCCTGCCAAATCCCCATCTACAGTGACCGGCAACCCCGGCGAAAGCGCGCCCAGAGAATGATCCACCTCGCAATTATTCGTTCCCGTGCACCCCGATTCATCGTAAGACTTGCAATCATCCGCGCACGCAAGTGTTCCTTCCAGATACCCTCTGGAAATGCAGCTTTCACCGGCCAAGTTGTCTCCATCGCATACTTCGTTGCCTTCGATCACCCCGTCGCCGCATACCGGATGCCCCCAGCAGTCGGACTCGTCAAAATCGGAACAATCTTCTTCGCACGCTAGGGTTCCATGCAGGTAGCCTCTTGAAATACAGGTTTCTCCATCCAGGTCGGCCCCATCGCAGACCTCATCTTTTTCCCGGATATCGTTACCACAGACCGGCTGCTGGCAATTGTTTGTATTGAACGTACAATCCGGATTACACGACAGGTTTCCCCCCAAGTACCCGAGACTGACACAGGTTTGTCCCCCAAGATCATTTCCGTCGCACTCTTCGTCCAGCTCCACTTGGTTGTTTCCACAATAAGGGCTGTTTAAACATCCTGATTGATCGTAAGTACAGGGGTTAGGATCTTCAGGCCCGAAACAACGCAATTCCCCCGCTTCATGTCCAAGCCCGATGCAACTTTGCCCTCTCAGATCATGCCCATCACATTCTTGACTGCCTTCTGCTACGTTGTTTCCGCAAGTAGGCCTGGTACATAGACTCAGATCGAATTTACACTCGTTTTCATGTCCCGGAGGAAAGCATCTCAGCACTCCGCCCAAGGTGCTGGAATCAACATCCTGGCAGGTATACCCTCCAAGCGTGTTACCATCACATTGCTCCCCCCTATCGGCTTGTATTATTCCGTCCCCACATCTTGGAGAATCGTCATCTCCACACGCTGAAACAAAAAACCCACAAATCACCAGCGCTAAGATCGTTTTTTTCACGGTTTTCCTCCTTGCTTGGCCTGGGCGCCGGCCGGCTTCATGGCCCGGACCCAAAGCACATCTCAGAACACGTGCATCCAACCACTAGTCGGATGATATTTCCGTTCCTCACCAACTTTATACCCATTAATTCATCAAAAAAACAAGAACAAATCAAAATCATGAACATCGCGGTGTAACAAAAACTTTCACTTTCCCACCCTTTTTCCGAGGTTTCGGATACCGGATCCCAACAGTTCGGCGCGTGTCGGGATTCAGTTGAGAGTTTACGGGAAGAAACCGGTGTGATATCTTTTTGCATCTAACATTTTTTACCAAGGAGAAGAAGTTGGGATGGGATCCATGGAAACTTTTTTCGAGCAAGAGTTTGGAGCAACCAATGAACCCGCTCCCGTATACAAAGGAAGGCTTGGAAAGACCAAGCTGGAATCCGTTTTATTCACCCTTCCGTCCGGCCGTATAACATCAGTTAGGGTGCACACATCGGTAAACGCGACATCTGATCCGGCACTTGCAGATCGCCTGTGTTCGGGCACGTTGAACTGGGTGCGCATTTCCGAAGAGGATGAACTCTACCCTGTTCCGGTTCCGGTGATCTATCACGACGAAAAACTGAAAATTTTTCTGCTGGTTTTACCCGAAGCTTTTCGCTGCAGAGAACTGGAAGAACGAGCTTCTCTTCTATTAAAACTTGCAGAAGACAAAAACCATTCGATTCCTTCTTATGTACATAGATTCCGCGTGGTTTTCGGCCACGAAGATCTCTCAAGCATTGTCGAACACATCAGAAACCCTCGAGTTGAAACAACACCTGTCCGGCCGCCTCCGTCACGGTATTTTGCGGACCGAGGGATCTACACCGATAAGGAGTTCGGTCCGAACATGCAAAATTCTTGGGAAATGTCCACCCGGAGGGTTCCTTCGCCTCCACCTCGGTCGCGGAAAGGGGATCCGGAAAAAACTTCTTCGTTTAAAGAGAAGAAAGAATCATTTCAAGAGCTCACGGAAGTAACAACCTCTCCTGACGCCCGATCGCTGCTTCAGGCTGACGCCGAAGCTATCTTTGACAGTGTGGAAAACATTGAAAAATGGAATAGTGGAAAACCCATTCCCGAAGAGCCGGGACAGGAGACAACTACTCCGGTGGAACTCCTGAGTGAAAGCGATATTCAGGCAACATCTTTATCACCGGCTTCTTTTCAAGAGCTTTCTCCACCATCCGAGATTCTGGATGTTGAAAAAGCCGGGGCCCGAATCGACGATTCCCCTTCGAATGAAGAAGAATATCCGGAACATGCAAGGGAATCTGCCGAAGAGATTTCGGAAGAAAAAGCGGAAGAAAAACAACCCGAAAACAGCGAAGAAAAAGCGGACAAAGAAAAATCTCTTTCTTTCGCGGAGTCGGAAGAATCTTCTTTTGAGACGTCTCCGGGTCCCGATCTCCCGGAAGCACTCCGTGGCTGGGAGACTTCTTCGGAGACTCATCACATGTATAAAGACGGCGAAATTGTCTGCTTTGCCGCCCGATTGGAATCCGAAGCACTGGAAGCTTTCTTGGGTACAGACCCGATCGTACGTCTACAGATGCACACTACTCCATATTATCCATTGATTGTTTTCGCCATCTGTTCTCCGGACAAGGAAGGTTTCGAACAGTTCTGGTCCATCGACATTCTGGATGCAAAACACCTCGAACTCGTTGAAACACTTGGAAATGACTTTCGCTTTCACCTGGATTTCTACGATCATGAACTCAACCCGGTATTTAGAAGAGAGATTCATGTTCCCCTGGAAGAAAACACCCGTGTTATTCTCAAGGAGGCCGGAAAAATTATGTCCTCAATGGACAACAAGGAACCGGATTTTGTTAAAGCTCTGGAATTGTGGGAAAAAGAACTCAAAACCGAAGCTTTTGCGGGCCATCCGGACTTTGATGAGAAAACATTCGCCAAGATTACCTCTCCAAGAAAAGCAAAAGAGGCTCTATGCAAACTGGAATCCTGGATAACAGAAGATAAGCAGTGGAACCTCGTCTATGTCCGCTCTTTTCCCCTTCTATGGTTGAGAAAAATAAAAAACCAGGTCGTTAAAGCCTCGATTGAAAACGGCCTCTGGCCCATTTCTCCTCTCTTGGATTGGGCTTTGGACAAGGGGTTCGCTACTTCCAAAAAAGATCTTATCCGCACATGCATGGCTAATTTCACACATGTCACACGGGATTCACTGAAAAACGACCTCTCCCCGGAAGATGAATTGGAAAATTGGAACACCCTGATCAGGGAAGGAGAAAGCAAAAGAGTTCCTCTTGAAAAAGAAGGGGAAGAGAGAATGCGTGAAATTGCAGAGTTAATCGAAAAGTCAAAGGCCGAGCCTTTCAAGGATTCCCCCGAAAACAAACCGGACACACAAGAACAGCTTTCCAGTGGGGGTGGTTTTTCGGCTTCTGTTCAGAAAGATCTTGTTGATTTGAAAACACCGGCAAAACAAAACATGGGTTCAGGAATTAATCTCAACAAAGACCTTCTGGAAGAAAACGAATTCTCCATGTTTTCGGTAAAAGAAGATCTTTCCGGGTCATCAGAAAAAGCGGAATCTTTTGAAAACAGCTTGGTAGGCCTGCGTGAACTCTCGGAAGAAGGTCTTGTGGATAAACTGGACGACAAAGATTGCCGCCTTTCAGCTGCCATAGTCCTGTGTGAAAAAAGATCCGAGTCTGCATTGTCTTCTCTTTTCGAAGCGATGAGATTAATGACAAGACAAGAAGTTCTACAAATAATGCCGATGCTGGTCGGTTTCGGCGAAGCGGCAGAAACATATTTCATCGAGGATTTAAATAGTAACAAATCTTTTCTACGGCAGGGGTCGGCTCTTGCTCTCGGAGCAATGCGTTCCGGCAAAGCCATTGATCCCCTGGTCAACTGCCTGCTGAGCGAACCTACCGGAATCTGGAAAGAAATCGCTCGTGTGCTCGGGGAAATCGGCCCCGGTGCCGTCATGAGTCTATCTGCGAGACTAAAAGACGCAAACTCGGAAAGCAGGGAACGCATAGCCTGGGCTTTAGCACATATCGCAGCCGCTTCATCCCAGACCGCCCCTTTATTGGATCTCGCCGAAAGCAACAATGCCGCTGCCTCGGCAACCGCCGCAAAAGCGCTGGATCTCGTGGAAGAAGCCCGAAAAACAGCTGCGGCCGCTCAACGTCCCTTGCATCTTGACAATGAAAGCGTAGTCACATCATTTTCCAGAAGGTTTCTTGAATCCCTCATAGATGAGGAAAGAGAACTCACGGACGCTGACATAATAGAAGAAGAAGACATTGTAGAACCAGATGACATTATTGAGGAAACTATTCCCGACCCGGACGACGGTCATCGATAAGACCTTTGAAATCCAGACATAGAGTTATAAAAACGAAACCCGTCCATGATCAACGGAGATGCAACTTTTCCACAAGGACCCTTGATCCTCATTGAATGAAGTGATAGTTACAACCGCCGTGGACAATGTGATGATTTGCTTTTAAGGAAAATATGTTTTTTATTCGTGCCCGCGCGTAAAACCAATGTATCATCGTGCTGATCAACCGGCGGGCCCGGGCGATATGATTTTTCGTAAAAGATCTAATGAAAGCGGGAGTTTTTACTTATGAAATCAGTACCGGTAAATTGGAAGGAGCTGGAGGCGGCTTTTGAACGTAACGCTCCTAATATGAGTAGTTACCTGGATCTTGAAACAGGGGATATCCTGGTCTTTGTAGATGGCGTTCTTGAAGACGAACAACAGCGAGCTGTAATAGTCAATGACGAAGAACGATATATACGAGTTGATCCGGCTTCCTCAAGGGAACAATATTGCTGGATGGAACATTTTGTTGCATCTATCGACGACGAAACTCTTCAAGAACGACTGGTTATAGCAATTGATGGAAAAGGCGCGTTTCGCAGATTCAAGGATGTTTTGCTGCACTATCCACATGAAAGAGAAAGATGGTTCAATTATCGAGCCGACAAGCTACACGCATATATAAACGAATGGATCGAGGAAAGAGAGTTTGTAACCGAGACGCCTCCTCCCTGGGGCAATGTGGATCTGCCAGAAGAAGAGGAAAAAGAACTCCCGAAACCACTTATGGGGTCAATGAGTCCTGCCGAGGTTCTACGCAGACAGGCAAAGGAGCTGATAGATGTCATACCAGCCGTAGATCTCACTTCAGCTCTTGCTTTTCTGGAGTTTCTCAGAGACCGCGGCTCTGTGGCGTTGACGGTACAAGGACAAGAAGCTCTCAAGCGCGGTTCAACAAGTCGTTAGTTGGAACCCATATCCACCCGTCTTCCGCCGCTATTTCGGACATTCCTTCCGGCAAAACCCATTCTTGCTGCAACCACAGAAATGCTGTAAATCCACAAATCACGGATTTAAAACGTCTCCTGCTTTGCAAAACACTCTCCCGCCAGACTGCAAAATCAATCCACCTTCCACACTCTTCCAGTATCAAAGCCCTCGTCTCCCATACGGCGGGTCCCCGCTTATAATTCAACGCCATATTCTTTCCAAATGCCAGTATCACTGTTGCATAAGGACTCACCTCTAATAAATTGTCGTTCAATGTGTATCCATCCGCCAATCGCTTCGTAAGATGCTGTGCTCGGGCGGTTAATGGACCCATGCTGTGGCCGAGGGTTTCTCTCAATTCTATTCCATATTCATTTTCAAGATACTTTTCGCATACCCGCTGTGTATAAGGAGAAAACCCCGGCTTTGTTCCGTCTTTTCCCCCTGTACTCTTTTCCTTCAATCCCGGATCATTTAAAAACCACTGAACCGACTCCAAGGGGCAATCTTGCAGCCCGGAACATCTTTTCTTGATGCACCGCACGCATCCCGGAATCGTGAGTGGAGCATCTATCGCCAACAAAGTCTCTTCGGGGGCTTCCATGGCATATGACACCAAAACATCATCGTACCATGGCCGAGACATCTCATCCCGTGGCCCTGTCATGACCACGGTGGGTTTTTCCCTTGTCAAATCAATGCAAGAAACAATGGTGTTTTTTCCCCGCCCTCCCCCCAGCGCTACACCCAGGATCTTCTTGAATTCTCTGTTATTGCGTGCAAACATCCGAATTGAAATAACAGACATCCTTCCCGGGTCAAGAGTATATTTAAGTGCTGAACAAAAAAGACAAAAAATCTAAATCGTTTTTTCTCACGTCAAAAATCAGCCTATCCATTGTTTTCGTTCTTTTCACTTTTTGGACAATTTTCATCTTTTCGGCGTGTACCGACGATCGGGATCTTTGCAGAGCTTTTTGCTACGAGGCTGCTTCTTGTCTGGAATGCGGCGGACCGACAGCGGATGTGGATCGTTGCTATGAGATCTGTGTAGACCTATCAATAGATGAAAAAAAAAGCCTGGCCGATTGTGCAAGCGATTGCGTAAACATGCGAAGCTGTCCGGCATTTGCAGTTTATCCCGATCTTAACCCCTGCCGGTGATTTTCGCTTTTTCAAAAACATCTTTCTTTTTCTTTATTATCTCGAGCTCTTTGAAAAATACTTCATGTCAAAATAGATGTTCGGTGAGAGCTCTGCTCGACAGGTTGGTTTTTCGATGTTCATGTTCGAGAGAGCCTTCGCGAAACCCTTGACGCATGAGGTCAAAGTGCAATAATAGATGCGGGTGTTGAGCTAAGGTAAAAAACATGGTTTCTTCGCCCTTTTTTAAAGGCTGCTTGGACCCGTCGGCGGGCCGAGACAGTAAAATGTCAGTTTTGTCTCATCCGCCCGGGCCGGTCTTCAATTTGAATGGATCTCATGCGACGAAAATTGTTCAAATCAAAGATTCATAGAGCAACAGTCACTCATGCCGATGTGGATTACGAAGGCAGTGTAAGCATCGATGCTTCACTGATGGAAGCCGCTGACATTCTTCCTTTCGAGGAGGTTCACATTTGGGATGTAACAAACGGCTCCCGCCTGACCACTTATGCCCTTCCAGCGGATCCGGGCACGGGGGTAATTTGTATAAATGGGGCCGCAGCCCATCTGGTGGATCCGGGCAACCTGGTGATAATCGCGACTTTTGCCGATATGGAAGAAGAAGAAGCGAGAACATTCAAACCTACAGTGGTATTTGTAGACGAAAAAAACCGCGTATCCGACAACATATTGACCAACAAATAATCACCGCTTTGTAGATATACGAATTCCAGGAAATCTTCTTCTTTGAACTTCGAATCCAAGAAACAAAATGATGGTTAGCCGCCATCAAGAGGGGTCTAATATGATGAGTTGATTGACAGCGCTCAATATTTGTCTAAAAAATAGGCGTTTCATAAGTATTATTTTTGAGTGCTTATGCCATTGATAAAAAAGTCGCTCAAGATCAAAAAGGAGACCAGATGGCCAAAACAGCAAAAGACCTTTTCAGCACTTCTGCGGTTGAAATCCTGGAAACGAAAAAAGATAAGCTCAAGGGAATAAACGCAGTGTTCAAATTTGACATCGAGGGAGAAGGAGGCGGTAAATGGACTATGGATTTGAAAAACGAGCCTTTTTCCGTCACGGAAGGAGACGGCGCAAAGCCTGACTGCACAGTCAAGATGAACCACGACAACTTTGAAAAGCTTTTAGACAACTTTGGAATTGCAATGCAGCTTTTTATGACCGGCAAATTGAAGATCGACAATCCAATGGCCGCGATGAAATTACAAAAAGTGCTTCCCCTTCTAAAGTAAAACCCATCAGAGAATTAAACAGACGGTCGCTCTTGCAGCTGCCTAATCCAGTTTCATCTCAGCGAAAACCGGGATCGTATCCGGGTCCGGGCTGATGACTCCTTTTCGGCCGGATTCTTCCAGAACCGGTTCAAACACCGTGCGGATCCTTATGCGGCCACATGCTCCTCCGCCTCCTCCAGGCACAAGGACTGTATAGGAACTCGTTCCATTGTTTCCGGAGTGTTGGACGCCGGCGCCTCCCTGCCCTGCGTTATTTCCTCCTGAAGCCGGCTGGTTTCCAGGCTGTCCGTTTTCTCCGTCGCCATCGTTATCACCACCACCACCGCCCCCTCCATTTGCAGCAATCACCCCTAAAACCCTTACCCAGGGAGCTTCCAGCACTATCGCACCACCCGATCCTCCACCACCTCCCGCTTTTCCGCTTCCCCCCCTGTAACCTCCTCCGCCTCCGGCATTGATGTATCCGTTTTCAAGAACCGCGATTTCTCCCAGGGAGAACAACATGATCGCTCCACCGCCTGCTCCGCCGTTGCCTAACAACGGATCCGCGCTTGCTCCCGATCCGCCGCCGCTTCCTCCAGCCAAAGTGCTAAGACCGAGCGCTCCGTAACTTTGTCCACCCGATCCTCCGCTTCCTCCGAGTCCACTCGATCCCCCCCTTCCTCCAGCTGCAAGGTGCCCCGCGCCGCCACCTCCTCCATTTCCTGTTGGTGGAGAACCGCTTCCTGTTTGTCCGAATCCGGGGCCGGATCCGGGCGCCCACCCGCCCGGACCGGGAACATGCCTTTCCGCTGCAGCTTCTATTCTTCCGGAAATAAAAACATCTTCTTTTGACCCGAGAGCAAGAACGCGGCTGCCTCTGATTTTGACCTCAACTTCAGCATGAATGATGATCCTGTCGAACGTTGCCACCATGATACCGGGAGGCGTCGGGTTGTCCGAACCCTGTTCGACAATTACCGAGCTGACTTCGATCGGGAAACCGTTTACCGTAAAGGTTTGGAAATCAGTGTCTATCTCCACCAGGGAGGGATTTTCCGGCACGAATTCTCCATTGTTCGTGTTAAGCCATTCGACCTGCATACCGTTTTGAAAAACCGGATTTCCACATCTAGGTTCAGGTTCGTTCAAGCATTTGAAGTCGCATCGCTGAAAATCGACCCATTCTCCATCATCGCAAACCTCGATGCGTGGTGGATTCGATCCGCATCTTGTCCGGTCTTCAACGCACAAAGAAACCACTGCATCCAAGCTTTCAGCGTCGGTTTCAGCGTCCACAATTCCCGCTGAATCGGGGATTTCTTCTATGCCCTGAACGTCAAATCGACATCCGACTGCCCATAAAGCAACTATACTTAGGGCCAGTATTCTCGAAAGGATTTTCCAACGATTCATGTCCAAACCTTTAAAACAAACCTTCTTTATAAAGGGACATTATTAAACGCTGTTTGTAAAACTGCAAGGTGCATAAGCAGACACGGCAGGCGGATTTGCATTCTTAAAAGGAGGGGAATCGGCAAATCATCCATCACGAGGTCTTGAAAGACGAAAAACACCGTATATTTCGCTGCCTCTCATAAGCCGTACTTCCACCCGTTCTTTGCTGTGAAAGCTTACAAAGACCATCATTTCGGCTTCAGTCAAATCCATCGGTTGCGCGGTCATCAAAAAAACTGCGTACGGTTCGCCGCCGAACGTTAGTGTGTTGAGAGTGTCGTTTTGAACCTTCTCTAGGTGTTCCAGCGGGGTGTCTTGGAAATCCCCCGGAAGGCAGGTTCCTTCTTCAGGGTCTCTTAGGCATGTAGTGATTTCGGCTTCCAGCTTACGCGGGCCGGCGTAATGAATATTCAGTTCCATCTCCGTGTTGACCGGAAACCCGGCTCTTACAGAAACGTCTTCTGAAACATGTCCCTCCCAGAGGCCCTGGAAATCCTTAAGGTTGGTGCAGCCTGAAAGAAAAGTCACACAAGCCGCGTACAAGATCATCGTATTTAGAATAGAAGCCGATATCGTTGTTTTCATTTTCATCTCCATTTCAAAAAATCAGCGGACCGGCGCTATTTTCCAGCGTGGCTTATTTAGATGAAAAGATCAGGGTAACTCTACACCTAATCGTCAAGTATTGGTACTATGGCACCCAGGAGATTTGAAATAATGAAGTCGGCTTATTTAATATTTTTGTCTATACTACTGTGGCCGGTAGGTTGGGCTCTTGCGGAAACACCTTGGGATTCCGAGCAAAAAGAAAACAAGGATGTTGCCGACACCAATGTAAAGGGAGAAAACCAGGAATCTTCTGATGCCACAGCGACGGACAATTCTATCGGTAAACAAGCCGCACCTTCAGAAGAATCCACTGTGGATAAAAAAATTTCTCGGGAATTGCAGGGAGAAGATGTTTCCTCTGTTGTACACGAGATAGATGATTTTGATGAAAAAGACCCCGAAACATTCGGGCCGACTTATATTCTGGAAAGAATAAGAATAAGAGGAAACAGAAAAACTTCGGCGGCTTTGATTAGGCGCCATCTTCCTTTCAGGCGGGGGGAGTCCATTGCTGCATGGGATCCGAAGGTTATAACAGCTCGTTACAGATTGCTTGGACTTGGATATTTTCGCAGTGTCACCATGTCGCTCAAGAGGGGGAGCGAAAAAGGCAAGGTCGTCCTTGAAGTGAGAGTCAGCGAAAGGGGCACCATCTGGATTGATTCAATTTTTTTGGGTTCTAGTGAGGCAACTCGTTTCTGGGGGGGCCTGGATGTTTCTGAAAGAAATTTTCTGGGAAGAGGAATGGTTTTATCAGGAGCTTTTGTAGCAGGTACCACGCCGAAAGTAGTTGGAAGCCGCCCCCAACATGCTCAAAGACTTCGTTTTTCCGATCGTTATTTCCTTGGTTCTGATTTTGAGCTTTCCGTGATGATCATGCACTCGGACGCTAGCGAATTCTTTCGGGTTTCCGGCAAAAACGACTGGAGCGCTCCAGGAAATTTCAAGGCCGTCCGTTATCAGCGGTATGGAGGAACCATCGGTTCCGCCGTGGACGTGGGGCGATTCAACAGAATGGGAGTTCATCTCAGAATAGAAGGAATAGACGCGGATCTTCCCATCGGAATGGTTCGCACGTATCCAGACGGAACAACTGCTGGAATCAATTACCATCTGAATCCGGGAACAAGTTACCTTTCTTCCCTTGTAGCCGGTTTTACCAGGGACAGACGGGATGAAGCGATTCTGCCCACCCGAGGTTATCGTTTCGACGTATCAGCGGAATTGGCATCCCAAATCATGGGTTCAAGTTATTCATTTGCCAAAGTGGTGGCAAATTACCGCCACTGGTGGCCCTTGCCCCGGTTGACACATTCCCTGAGCCTTGAACTGTTGGGGGGGCTTATCGTGGGAAATTCGCCGCTTTTTTGCAAGTTTTTCATAGCGGATTTGAACCCCTTGTTGCCTCAAAGAGCACTGGACTTGAACTTTTCAACGCTTCCAAGTGTGAATATTTTCAACACCGTGATCGATTCCATGCGCTACGAAGACGTGGCAGCGAAAATAGCGCTGGAATATTCGGTCACTTTTTTCAGGAGGAAATCTATTTTTTACAGAGGAAATTTCTTTGTTCGAGCAGGTACATTGGCTCTCTTTTCAAGGGAGCATCTAAGACAGCGAGAGACGTCGCTTCGAGCGTCGATACCCGTTGATTTTACGCTTGACGCCGGTGTGCAGCTGGACACAGCTATCGGCATCTTCACCATATCAGTTGCAAATGCACTCGGAAGAGTTCCACTTTAGGGCGGACTCAAATATGAGTCTCCAGGACCGAGCCGGAATCCAAGAAGGCAACTACGTGAGAAGAACGCGTTCAGTGCTTCAAAAGGTTTATTATTGCTTGATTTGTATTGTGACCGTGGTTTTTGCTCTTCAGTCACGCCCGGTGTCGGCCCGAAGGAGCGCGAGGTATAAAAAAGCCGGGTTTGTGGAATTTAAGGGAATCATTTACATGAGTGTCGGCTTCCCGGGTTTGTTCAACAGAAAACTGAAAAAACAGATAAAAAGCGGCTTCGTGCAAACCATCGTGGTCGAACTGACGGTAAGAGATGCAGTAACGAACAAGCGGATGGCAGAAACCTTATGGACATGTACCGTTGTTTACGATCTGTGGGAAGATCGTTACCTTATAAGAATTGCCGATGCCGCAAGAAGAGAAACTCATCGAGTCAAAACACTCAAAGAGGCCATTGTTCGAAGCACCTCTATTGAGCGGCTTCCTCTCATCAAAGCAAAAAAAATTGAAAAATCGAGACAGTATTACGTGGGCATGAGGCTGCTATACAATCCAATGTCCAGGGACCTTATGAGAAAGGTAAAAAAATGGCTGAAAACCCCTCGGACCGGTGGTCATGACAGATTGTTGGGGGGATCTTCTTTTTTCGGATCAAGCTTGAGCTTTTTCATCAATCCCCGCATTAGTCCGGCCGAGCGAACATTGCGGGTCAGAACCCAGAATTTCTATATGACGGAGGAATGATTTTGCCATCGGAAGGCGAACCGTTCATTTCCCTTGGAGGAAAAGCATGAAAAGTCCTAAGTTCATGGGGCTCTTCGAAATCAAGATAGTGGGAACAATGGTCGCTATGGCCGCCGGGATCTTTTTTGTATCCGTTGTTTTGGCGAGAGACATGTTGATGGTAAGCACCTCAATGGCCAGAAAACGATCTCAGGAGCTTCTCAACGAACTCAGAGACACAACTGTTTTTTACCGAGAGATGGTCGCAACTCAAAGAAGGCTTTTCCAGGAACGGGCCGGCAAGTATTCGGACGAAATCGAGCCCGGTTGGAAAAACATCGCAAAAAACGAAAAAAAGCAGTTTCTTAAAGACCTGATAGACGGAGACAGGGAGCTGGAAACGATTCGGATTCTGGATGCTGATGGAAAAGAAGTTATCTCAGTCGGATTCATAGATGAATCGGACCTGAAAAAATGGAGGGTTGTAAACGTCAAGATACCCTTACCTCCGGGTGTGTTAGGGCAAAGCGAAGTGGAATTCGGTTTCATTGTTTCCCGGGACCTGGAAGAACGTTATCAGCGACTGGGACGTTTGGAGATGGAGGATCCACACCTGAAACGTCTCGGGCAGGAAATACAACCCAGGTATTTACCCTTGTTGGTCAGATGGTTTGCAATTTCAATAGGTTTCGTAACCCTTTTCGGGCTTTTTCTGACAAGGAGAATCACCAGGCGGGTAACAAGATTATCCGTGGCCACCACTCGAGTCGCGGAAGGCGATCTCAGCTTTGAGGTACCTGTAAAATCCAGGGATGAAATAGGAAACCTGGCAGCGGATTTCAATAAAATGGTCCGCCAGATCCGACAGAGCAGAGCACAGATACAATACCTTCAAAAAATAAGCGCATGGCAGGAAATAGCTCGTCGATTAGCCCATGAAATCAAAAACCCCCTTACCCCAATCAGGCTTGCCATAGAGCAAGTACATGACACTTATGAAGGTGGAGACGAGCGTTTTGCCAAAGTCTTGCATGACGTTTACGAAATCATTCATGAGGAAGTATCGAATTTGCAGCAAATGGTGGAGGAGTTTTCTGCTTTTGCCAAGCTGCCCGACGTATCTCCACAAAAGGAACATGTTGACGATTTAATGGATGAGTTTTCGCGGACCGCGGGTGCTTCTTTTCCTCAAGCAACGATAATTTGCAAGCCGGTCAAACCCGGCTTGACCATGTTAGTGGACATAATGATGTTTCGCCGAGTACTTCATAACCTGGTGCTGAATGCCGTACAAGCATGTGAAGAAAACAGTGTTGAGCCGGTGGTTGAACTAAGGGCTCGTTTCGTCGAAAAGGAAAGACTTGTGGAATGGAGAGTAGATGACAACGGACCCGGAATAGCAGATGATCTAAAGGAAAGAGTTTTTGATCCTTACTTTACTACAAAAGAGGGAGGAACCGGGTTGGGCTTGGCGATTGTAAAGAAAATCCTCCTTGAACATCTTGGTTCCATCAATGTAGAAAACTCGCATTTGGGGGGAGCCGGTTTCGTTATGGAATTTCCGTCTACACATTCCGACCGGGTTTGATAAGGACACTTTTAACTTGTAATCATCGTCGTCCAGCCGAGAGCGGAA
>SLPX01000055.1 GCA_007131745.1 Myxococcales bacterium | reverse complement strand
CAAACTCGGGTCCAACAGGTGCATCTCATCGTCGAAAATATCGTTGAAGTCGCCGCCATGCTCGATGTTGCCCGATGAGTTCTTGACGTTTGAATGTATGGAGGCCGCGATATTGTCATACGCGTGGCTGTCGGCATCCTCCGCGCTCGCCGCGCTGATGTCGCCGGCGCAGGAGTTTCGATACGCTATGATGTCCGTGTAGGGCGGGTTTGCACCTGCCTGCCCCATGGAGACTCTGCCGTTCGTGTTTTCCGGGCCGCCTGTCCTGTTGTAACAGAGTGTGACCCGCTGGGTTTCTCCGTCCAGGTCGGAACCCAGTGCACGTATGTGATAGTTGCCCGTGTTTCCCTTCACAGAGACACAGGCCCGGATCTCCCCATCGCGTGCGGAGCCCTTGTTTATGACGAAGCCGTTGTTTACGATTATGCTGTTGGTAACTTCGTGCCGTTCTGCGAGGGTGCGGTTCGTGGTGTAGGTTTCCCAAAGATGCGCTCCGTTGGAGCCGACCCCTTCGAATGCTGCATCCGGCCCGGGGTCCACGTTCATCGAGTCCATCCAGCAGTCCGCGCAATACAGGTAGTAATGCCCTGAGGAATCTTCAACGTTACCCCCGGCGCGCCAGTACCAAATAAAACCATGGTTGTCATCTTTGCGGTTGCCGCCGTATGCTCGAATGCAGCCCATGCGCCAGAAAGTCGAGCGCCTGGATCGGTGGGAGTTGAAAATCACTCGGACGTTATCCCGGTCTTTGTCCGTCTGGTTGGTGAACCCGGTTACGAGACGGTCAAAAAAGACGTCGTAGTTGGTCCCGCTCGAAGAGGCGAAACCCGATTGCGCGGCCGTGTTGATGTGCACGGTTTCACCGGGAAACGCAACGTAGGCTTTGGGTTCGCCGGCCGAACCGTAGCGCAGCCGGTGAGGAGGGTTCGGAACGTAGCCGCCTGAGAATGTAGAAATATCAGGGTCGAAAAGATCGGTTTGCCTTATGTAACATATTTTGTCCCCGGCCAGACCGGATTCCAGAAGCGATGCGATCTCCCGGAAAGGCCGGTCTATGGAACCGTCGGCCGTGGCGTCGTCGCCGCCGAGAGTATCAAGAAAAATGAACTGCTCGACTCCTACTGTTACGTTCCAGGTTATGTCGACAAATGAAGGGTCGGGCCGCTCGTGGTCTTGATCGTAGACCCGGACGCGAAACGCGTGTGGGCCCGCAGGTGCATCTTCGGGCGTGTTCCACGCCACCACGCCGTAACCTTCGGGAACAAGGAAACGATCCTCTCCGTTCCACTGCAATGTTTCGTGCACGATGAAAGCTCCGGCCGGACCTTCAAGAAGTTCGTAGCGGTAAGGCCACTTCCCGAACTGAACTCCCAGCGGGATCTCGTAGAGCAGCCCCGGATACGCGTGCCGGTGGCGAGCGTAAGTTTCGGTCTCCTCGTCGGGGCGAGGATAAATGAGATGCAGTGGGAAGTAACCCTGGTAGTGTCCTGGAGGAAGTTGCCATGGCTGCTCCACGCCCGCGTCAGGGATATCAACGTCGGTGTGTGTTGCGTCCGAGTGAGATGCATCCGGATGCGATGCGTCGTCGGATGGATGCACGCCGCTGTCCGGCTTGTCTTTCGAACTTTTGGAGCTGCATGCCGCAGTGGTGAGAGCGGCTCCACAATGGATAAGAAATGTACGTCTTTTCATTGTTTTTATTCTCCCGATAGAACGCAAAGGATTTTCTCACAACCGCGCGGAGAAGCGGTCATGCAAGGAAAATGTTACTCGGACAAAGGGCCGAACACTGGATGTTCATGCCACAATCAATCCCTGCCGTTTATGTCGCTTCCCCACTTAAACCTATTGAAACAGTCGCTCCATTGTCAAGCTGTACATTGTAAACTTGGAGGTCGAAGCAAGGATGGACTAAAGCGGATTAATCGCGGTCAGATCAAGGTCGGGCAGGATCAGGGTTGCCAGGTAATGGAAACATTGGTGTCGGATGTCTGCCCGGTGGAACCGATGTAATCTAGAGCATCCAGATCATCCAAAACTGTTGCGCGTAAAAAAAGCGCAGACCATCTGGCAGTGGTTTCAATTGCAACAGCTTGCTGAATCGTTGGTGTATTGGAGTCGGCATCCGCGCCCGGCGGGTTGTTTTGGTTGCAGATTCCGTAATGGTTGGCGCCGATCAGTTCCACCAGCATTTTAGGAGGATCCTGAGTTTTTTGATAGGTTTCTATAGTATCCGCCAACATTGCCTTGTCATCCAGGGTTCCCTGTATGTAAGCAACAGGAAGGGAGTCATTTTTCACTTCAGGAATGCTACCGATCGGCGGTTTCATGTTTGTGCCGAAAAAAGCGCCGCCCGCGAGCGCTACCGGCCGGGAGAAACCGCCTGAACAAAAGCCGAAATTGCATTCATCCTGGATACCGTACAAACCAGCCACTCCGCCGTATGAATGACCAAGCACCACCATGGTGTCGGTATCCAGCAATCCTGCCAAAGTGCCGCTTCCCCCATTTTCTTCAATCATCTGTTCCAGAACCTGCTCTATCTGTTGAGTTTCCGGGTACAAATCTGTTCCCATCAATCCGGTTTTCATGTGATCCGGAACCACGACCACAAAACCATAGCGAGCCAATAGTGAAGCGAATTCAGAGTAGTGTTTTCGTTCCACCTTGGCGCCTTGCAGAAAAAGAGCTATCGGAAAAGAATAGCCGCCCGAATGAAGATCCGGGGGATTGGGATAATAAACCGTGGCCGGATCATCCGGCCCTTCTATGGTAATCTCGTATGAAGCGGCTTGTTCAAAAAGAGGCTCTGCCGGATCGCGATCCACTCCTGAATCCACCTCCGCGTCGAATAGCGGATCCGTTCCCCCATCTGTTTGTATACTCGAATCAATGTGAGACGCGTCGGATACTTGCGCGTCAATGCCGGGATCAACACTTCCGCCATCGTCTCCACAACCTGTGAAAAGAATTGTTGCGGCAGCCAGGAACACAACTGCTGCCATTGCTGTTTTTATGGAATGCTTGATAAACATCATGCCTCTTAAGTCGTTGCCTTGTCCGGTTACAGGTTTCTTTTGTTGGGATTCGTCTCGTTTCTAACAGATTTAAATGACAGTGCAAAGCGAAAAGTTGCAAGTTCAACCTGCTACCACCCATTGGCGCTTGCAATAAGCGCAACAGCAACATGATAGTTGACGATGCAATACAAGGACAAGTAGACAAAAGACGATAATACCAGAGATTCGGCTCGCGGGGTTTGGCTGTTGCTTGAGTGTTCGGCCGGAAAAAGATGCTGAATTATTGAATAAAAAGGGGGATCAATGGGTACGATTTTCGTATAATGACACCGGATGATACCCTCGTGGTCCCTTCGGATTTCGGGAGAATTGAAATTACCCGACAAAAGGCGAAAAAATGAAAGAAAATAAACTTGCTTTAACCCCGAGACAAACATTCAACAAGGTGGTCATGGGCTGCCTGCTTTTTTCTTTGACTTGTTTTTCCTGTTTTGCTTCGTCTCAAACAACTCGAAAACCTGCACTCAGCCACAAAGCCGCGAAGGTACCAGTGGTGTCATCCGTTCCTTCCGGCTGTACTCTCGGACCTCCGGTTTCCGGTTGGGCGCGTGCAGCGGAATCGGATCGCCAGGTATGGGATTACGCACTTCATGACATGCGAAATCAGGCGTCACAACATGGAGCCGGTGCAGTGATGTATCGGACGTATCGATTGTACGGCGGATATCCATACCGGACGGTGCAGGTGTACGGCCAAATGTTGAACTGTCGTGTGTCACCGCAATTATCACCGGAACGTCAAACAGCATATTCAGAAATCGACGCCCAGGAAGAATCTGTCGAAGTAACTATTCCGCCTCCCGCATCTTATACCGAAGAGCCTGCTTATTCGCCCCCCGTATCTCCGGAAAGAACACGGCCTCAATGGCAAACCACCCCCGCGCCTTCTCCCCAACCAACGAGAGAGCGCACAACGCAAACCAGGTCATCCACCACAACCGAAAAGAAAGAAACACAAACGTTTGCGCGGGGCGGCGGGCGTTGTTATTCAGACAGGGATTGCCCCGGGGGAGTATGCAGGAGCGGCAAATGCACCACCGCGGGCGGGCGTTGTTATTCAGACAGGGAGTGCGGAAGCGGCGTGTGCAGAAGTGGTGTTTGTACCAGCGCGGGCGGGCGTTGTTATTCAGACAGGGAGTGCCCCGGGGGAGTGTGCAGGAGCGGCAAATGCACTACTGCAGGCGGGCGTTGTTATTCAGACAGAGAATGTGGAGGTGGCGTGTGCAGAAGTGGTGTTTGTACCACCGCGGGTGGGCGTTGTTATTCAGACAGGGAGTGCCCCGGGGGAGTGTGCAGAAGCGGTAAATGCACCACTGCAGGCGGGCGTTGTTATTCAGACAGAGAATGTGGAGGTGGCGTGTGCCGCAGCGGGAAATGCTCCTGAGAACAAACCGGTGTGAAAACACTCCATCTCTGACCCTGTTTCGGCAACTCGAATAGCCGGTAAAAGAAAGATCCTTTTACCAATCCTGACTCCGACAAAGGGGGTGTAATCCAGGATCTGTTCACAATTTTGCGACAACAGGCGAACATCTACTCGATAGTTATAGTATCTTAACAGGAATGTCACCCGCCGACCTGGGCAAAAACGCCCTGATATATCATAGACTTAGAAAGGCCATTGGCATATCAAACAAAGAAAGAACACTTTTCGCGGGAATCCACCTTTAGAAAACAAACCCTCAGAGTATGGCACTCGAACACAACCGGCACACATCATGCATTGCATAATGATGGATAAAAAAAGGAATTCGCCCGCAAGGAGTTTATATGAAAAGGCAGCTTCTAGAAAAAATGTTTCCAACCTTCTTGCTCATGCTCCTGTTCGCAGGATGCGCGCTTTCGGACAGTGATCAACAAGGCGGCGCGGTTCATGAACTACCTCCACCGGAAGACGGCAAATGGGATAATTACGTTTCTTCAAACGCCAGGGAGTTCGAGCTATCCGGCACCGCGCATGTGCAGCTTCCCGGAGACTTTGCCGAACAAGATGAAGTTACGCAGGATGAGATCCTGAACCGCGCTGTCACGCAGCGCCTCTCTGTTGTTGCACGTTCAGTTGAACGGTACATCAAAGACGTGGTGAGCGAAACAAACCTTAACGATCCTGGTGAGGACAACAGGTGGTTCGTGTATTTCAAGCCGAACAACGCTGAGTCGAACAATGCCCGGGTGCTGAATGACGGACGCGCTGCTTTTGATTTTGAGATGGAGTTGGTGGGAAGCTACTTTTTGATGAGCAAGGTCGCTCCGGAAGGGGGAACGTACCGTAGTTTCGACGTCGAAGTAAAAGACTGGAGTGAAACCACTGGAGAAACCGTCACGGTCAGAATACAAGGCAGTAAAAGCCGGGATGCGTTTCCCAGGTACGATGAAATGTTTGCAGACGGCGTATTTGATATCGCTGTTCATTTTGGTGGAGATTACAACTCCGGACGGCACGATCTGGAAACCGCTGAATGGCTCGTAGAGCATTTAATTGAACAAGGTTGGGACAACACCGAAGTCGAAAGCTATGAAGACCTGGTAATCGATTCTCCGCCTTTTACCCGCCATATCATCCTGGAAGGCAATGAACTGGAAATGCAGGTGTATGTTTATCATTCGGACATGGTGGATGCTCCAAACCAGGAGGAGCTTTCCCGGGTCATGAGATCCAGCCTGGCACAAAGAGACGTGGTGGTCTACAGCGGTCACTCTGGACCAGGCGCGGGATTCGTCCTTGATTACCATCCCCGTTATGAGATTCGAGCGCGTGAATTCGAAAGTCTCGAGTTGGCGGACAAATATCAAATATACATTTTCGACGGTTGCCAGACCTATCGAACTTATGTAGACGACATAATGAAAAACCCACTGAAATCCTTTGATGAGAACATCAACAATCTCGATATCGTAACCACAGTCAACAACACTCCCTTCGGCGTAGGATACCAGGTTTTGTTTGAAGTGCTTTACTGGTTCACCATCACCGACATGGAGGGAAACCACTATCCACTGAGTTGGCTGGATTTTCTGCGCGGCGTAAACACCGAAAACTTCCGCACCGTTCATTATGGGGTTCACGGGGTGGACCACAACCCGAAGTTGAATCCTCATGCGAGTCAGAACATTGCATGCCGTCCATGCACAAAGGACAGCGACTGCGGCGCGGGCGGCAACTTTTGCTTGAACTACTCTGGTGGCCCGGCCTGCGGAGTTGCGTGCACAACCGATACCGCCTGCCCCCCAGGATACCGGTGCGCGCGTCTCTATGACGACCCGGATCTTTTCTACATCCCCAAGCAATGTGTACGGCGGGATTACATTTGTGAATAATCCAATCTTCGGCTCTTGAACTTTAGTAGGTCTGAAAGGCTATTCCTACAACTCCAACCCTTTTTCCAGGTTTTGGATCAGGTTTGCTCCAAACCTCGCCGCGGGCGCGCCGTCGACTACGTCGTGATCCACCAACATGGTCATGTGCAGGATTTCGCGAATGCAGATATTGCCTTTGTGCACCCATGGTTTCTTGTTTGTTGTGCCGACAACAAAACAAAGGTTGTGAATGCTTTTCGGCAAAAACCAGCCGGTAAGTCCCTTAATCGTTCCTACATTGGTTACCACAACTGTTCCAAAGGTCTTTTTGATCCGGAACGGGTTACCGTGCAAAAGGCGCCATGCAAAAAGACGAATTTTCTGAGGCATCCGCAAAAACAATTTCTCCACGGCTTTCGCCATCTTTTCTTCGCCTTCGGGTTCTTCTTTGTTTTGCTTACATGCCTGGATTTCCGTGTGTATTTCCGTGACCGACTTTTTGTTTGCGTTTCTGACCACAGTGACAATCGGAACCCTGACTCCATCCACGAATTTTTCGATGGGCACGGTGATATCAATATCCCGGAACGCGATTTGTTTTCGCCTGCCGCAATTGATTGCGTGAATATACCTGTTTTGGGAGATAGTCAGCGCTATGACCCTTAGAATCCAAGCATTAAAGCCGACCTCCACGCCCGAACGTTTCAACGTGGAAATGCGCTCTTTTGCAAGTGTCACATCGATTTCCATAAAGCCGGCTATGTGGTGCTTGTTTTTTCCTATCCGGCCGACATCAAAAGTGGCGACCCTTGACAGTGGATAATTCAGGATGTCGTATTCCATCATCTTACCTAAACAGAATCTCATTGAGTTCCGGACAAACATATTCACAGGGCCGCCGAGGGGCTCGCCAGGCAAGGCGCTAGCGAGGGGCCGGCGCAGCGTACTTGAGGTACGTGAGCAGGCAGCACAGGGAGACATAGCGTTCCTGTTAAAATCCAGCAAGCTGGATTTTTACAGGCGCGACGACGAGGACGCGCCATTCGGCGCGCCGCAGTCAACACAGCATGGCGAGATTGATCGGCGGTCAATGTGAGCGTGTTTAGTCTTTGTCTTCAGCTCGGATTGACAGCACAGGACACTCGGAAAAGCGAACCACGCGTTCGGCTACCGACCCGTGAACAAAATGTTGAAACCCGGTCATGCCGTGTGTAGATATTATGATTAGGGGATGATCCAGGCTCTTTGCAAACTCCGTGATGCGTCTCGAAGGGCTTCCGTAAAAGACATGTAAATGGGATGGAATGTCTTTAGGCACTTTTTCCGACAAAACAGTTGCAAGATGCTTTTTCGCATCCTGTTCTAGTTTATTTCTGTATTCAGCCACGTTAAAGGGTATGTGCTCTCCTGTGGCGCCGAGGACCGGCAGGGATTCCACCACGTGAACACCGTGCAGCTCAGCGTTGAAATGCTTTGCAAATTCCAAAGCGGTTTTTAGGGCCTCATCGGAATGAGCGGAAAAATCCGTCGGCCAAACTATGTTCTTGAAATCTATCATGTTTGCACTCCTTTCTATTTTGTTTATGCGGCCAACCCGGTTCCGAAACCACCAAATATCGATTACTATCGCCCCTGCAGGCGAGTGTCGAAAAAAGCTCGGATCCGGCGGGTTGTCAAAAAGCTCCCTCCAACTTCAAGTTGAATACATACAAAAACACGTTTACATAGTCCAGTGAAGAATATCGCCGAGTTGCGAACACGAAACAGATGTTGGGATGAATCCAAAAAAAGTGTTGCATAAGTCGATGGATTCGTCTTAAATCCGCGTTGCTTTGTTGCTTGTTTTTTGAAAGCTTTAGTAAGATCCGGCGGCATAGCTCAGCAGGTTAGAGCATGCGGCTCATATCCGCAGCGTCCGGGGTTCAAGTCCCTGTGCCGCCACCAATCAAACGAAAAAAGCGATCGCAAAAAGCGGTCGCTTTTTTTTTCGGCTGAGCATTTTTCAGGATTGTATTTTTTCGGCCGCGGCGATTGCCAACACGGTAAGACTGTCTATAACACGCTGTTCGGTTGAACGTTTATCGAACACGAGATGCAGATCAGTGCATCCAATCACCACACCGTCCACATCTCCGGCCAAACCTCGGTCAACTATTTCATCCAGTATGTGAATATCATTTTCCGTGTGCGTGCCGGCTACAATAGAACGAATGATCCTATCAACATGATCTTGACGGGAATGTTCCGGATACACGACCCTGCAATCGTGTTTTCTGAGGTTTTCACCGTACACATCCGACAATACAAGGGAGGATGTGCCCAAGATCTCGACCGAGCGCATGTTTCTATTCAGGACTTCCCGGATCGTAACGCTGATTGGATCCATCACCTCCAGATCGGTTGATCCCTGGATGGAGTTCAAAAGCAAACACACCGTGTTGCTGGGTACCGCGAGAAAATCGGCGCCGGCTCGCTCGAGTTGGCGAACCGCCTGGATCACTGATTCAACGTAAACCGGTTCAGTGCTCTTGTCTCCAGACAAAAAGGCTTTCTCGGCTTCCAGCGGTAGGGAGAGGCTGGCCATGAGGACGGCCGGTCGGACAAGGTTTGCTCGGGATGCAGCCGCATCCAGGATGCGCAGATAAAACGACGCCGCGGCTTCCGGTCCAACGCCGCCTATTATGCCGGGGATTTTTCTTCTGCTTGAACTCAAAACGTTTTCTCGTTTCCTTATTATTCCTAGTCGCTATGATTCGATGGTTTTTTTGCAAGACACATAAACTCGCACATACTCAGTCGCTGTCAAGGCGTTGATTATAAAACCGAGACCGCCCGTCCGTTCATCCAGACAACCGAAACTTTTCTTTTGATTTCTCGGACCAGGGACTTGTAGGGAAGATGGAACACGGAAAGATCGAATGCTTCGTGATTTCCCAAGTCGCTGAAAACGTGGAGATGCCGGCCCTGTACAGCAAAGTGCCGGATCGAGCCGTGTATCCTCGACCGCAAGAGTTTATTTCCGCCGGACATCGACCAGATCGCTATTGATCCATTTTCAAATCCCGCGAAAAGCAAATCTTTCATTCCGGTAGCGAACACGGTTACGGACGAACCGGGCGACCCTTCGAAAACAATCGAACCCGTTTTTTCGCCGTTATCCACGGTGGGCAGAAGTTCAACTGAACCATCCCTGTAACCGACCAAATAACCTTCTCCCGAAGCGAAAAGGGTGACAATGTCCTTGGATGTAGTTTGCTCTTTCAGCACATCTCCATTGTAGTCTACGAACTTCATCTTACCTTCGTATGCAAAGATGAAATGATCCTCGTTGTGAGTCACTGCTTCGACGTTTTCGGAGAGAATCGCATGCGTCCCGTCCCACTTGTACAGGGCCAAGAATGTATTTGCATGCAATGCGCATCCCCATGGAGTAGAGAAGAAACTGCGAATCTTGGTTTCCGCCGGAGAATGCGTCATAGACTTCAGGAAAATTCTTTTAAAGGGCTGGGTGTTCAATGCTTCGATCTTGTGGTCATGGCGAAGCACGCAAACCTTGCCGGATGATTCGTATTCAGCCCACAAGGAGAATTCATCGAGGTGACGCTCAAGGGAATTTTCCGCGTTCCTGTTGACCCGGTCTGCAACCCCGTCATGATTCGAGGATGCGTAACCGGTGGTTAGGGGGGACAATCGATCGGCAGTGACATGCAGATCCGTCCATCCTGTATGAGTAGCAAAACTGAGTCGCTGGTTTCCGTGCAAAAAGGCCTTCAGGTTCCATGCAGGCACACCGTTCAGGTTATGCAATCGAACGGTGTTGTCGTCACTCACTGAAAGCACGGCGGGTGGTGCGCCGCAAAGTGTTATTTTGTTGATGTCTCCCCTGTGGGCCCTGAACCTGATGACGCTCTCCCGGTTCTGCAGCATGAGTTCTCCACCCTGGAGACCGGCGACAATGCGGTCGCCTTCCGAATCGATGTCTATGCTGTTTATGGGGGTTTTCACATCCACGATTTCAATGATTTTTCCGTTCGCGGGATCCCATGAACGGAGAGTTCCATCCCAAGAGCCGGAATAGAGTCTTTTTCCATCAGTTGTAAAACGAAGCCCCCAGATGTTCGCACTATGTCCCTCAAGAATGTGAACCGGGCGGTTTTGGCGATGGAGGGACTCTCGTTTAGACAGAGAGGGAATGTTCCAGATCCTTATCGTATTGTCCCAGCTTCCGGATGCAAGGGTTTCGCCATCCGGAGCAAAAGCCAGCGACCATATCGAATTGGTGTGGCCGTGAAGATCCCCTATTTGTTTTCCGCTGTTTAGGTCGAAAAGCCTGATGATACGATCCGTGCCCGCTGATGCTATAGTTTTTCCATCGGGACTTACGGCTACAGCGTGGACGCCCTGCGAATGGGCCTTGATGTTGTGAACCTGTTTTCTTGCAGCAATGTCCCAAATACGCACAGTGGCGTCCTGGGACCCGGAAACCAGGAACCTGCCGTCCGGACTCAATGCCAGGGACAGGATGTTTCCTTCGTGTCCTTCCAGTCCGTCTTCCGGCAAACCGGTTTCTTTGTTCCACAACAAGATCCGATCATCTTGTCCCGCGGATGCAATGAGGTTTGTCTCCGGGTGGCAGACGACCGCAACGACCTCCGCCCGGTGAGGTTCGGGCCCGGCGGGACGAGCGTGTTCCGGTATGCGCCACACCCTCACGGTGTGGTCTCTTCCACCTGATGCGATCCTGCCGTCCAGAGAAGAAAACGAAACCGTCCATATCGGCCCGTCATGTCCTTGAAAGGTTCGAATCTTCTGCCACGTGCGCGTGTCCCACAAAACCAGCTTCTTATCCACTGAGCCGGATGCCAGGTAACGGCCGTCCGCTGAAAAAGCCACCGTGTTGACGCGGCTCCCATGCCCTCTGAGTTTTTGAATTATCTTTTTTGTGTTGAGATCCCACACCGGAACCGTTCCATCGCGGGCTGCTGCCGCCAAAAAACCGCCTTCCGGACTAACTGCTATTTCCGAAACAGCGCTGGTGATTCCTTCAAGAACCGAATGCGGCCGCAAAACTCCGCCCTTGGAAGAATCTTCGAGTTTCAAAACATGGATGTTCCCATCCATGCCGGCTGCAAAAATAAAAGATCCATCCGGACTGAAGGTGATCCTTGATATTCGTTTTTTTATTTCCCACTTTCGGGGTTCGCTTTCCAAGTTTGAAGGGTTCCACAACAAGATGTCGCCGTCTCCACCGCCGGAAGCCGCGTGCTTTCCTCCAGGACTCCACGCTACCCCCCATACAGCGGAATCGTGACCGCTCTTTTCAGTGCTTTCTCCGGTTTGGAGATTCCAAAACCAGATGCTCCCTGAAGGAGTGCCGACTATGAGAGAATCTCCGTCCGGAGAAAAATCCAAGGCGAAAGCCGCCTCCCTCATTCCGCGCAATCTTTTGACTTGGGCCGTGTCGCCGTCAAAGACATGCAAGGATTCAGCACGGGATGCAGCAGCTATCTTTTTTCCGCAGGGGCTCCATTTCAACTGATATATGGGAACATTGATGTTTCGATTCCACAACAATGGCAAACGGCTGAGTTCCCACCAAAGCGCTCTACCCACCAGGGAGTCTTTTCTCGTCATGGAACTCCGCAACAGTGCACGTGCTTCCAAAACATCACCACGAGCGAAAGACGCTCGCGCTCCGGAAATCTGTGACTCTACACTTCGCTTTTCGGCAAGCAACCCGGCTGTTTGCGCTCGGTCTCTTTGCAAACGCACTTCCCGCTCCTTTTCCCGCCATTTGAATGCAGCTGTCGTAGAGACAAAAGCAATTGCTACAAGTATGATGAGGACCCCCGCCAGCACCACTTTTTTGCGCAATTTTTTCGACTTGTCTCTTTCGAGAGAAGCGTTGAGAAATCGGCTCACCTTTTCGGGCAAAGGACTTTCACATCTTTCCGCTGCCTTGAGCGCTTCGACCAGGGCGGGACCTTCCCATACTTCCTCGTTTCTGCATCCTCGCGTCTCCCACAGTGCCGCTGCCTGGCCGACCTGCTCTAGAAAATGACGATC
This sequence comes from Myxococcales bacterium, assembly GCA_007131745.1. The sequence goes on along the minus strand of SLPX01000055.1, from coordinate 5,031 downwards.
CTCCCTGCTCTCTTCAAGCCATCTTCGGAGCGTTCTCCATCGGTGAATGAGAGATTCATGAATCAGCTCATACTCATTGTCTTCAATCCCCTTGTCATGCGACCCGCGCACGGTGATCAAACGGGCCGAAACAAGTCGTTCAAGAATTTGACCGTTCTCTTGGCCGATGGATTCCAGCAATTCCTTGCCGGTTGCGGTCCGTCTGGTTCCGTCCGCTGTCACCAGTCTTATGAACACGTGTCGCGCTGCCGAGATTCCCTGTGGTGACATGCTTTTCAGGACGCCGTCTGCGTGGCTTACAAGCGCTCCTCCTACACCCCCGATTTCCTTGAAAGCCGCCCGGGTGAGTATTTTTCTTTTCGGGTCCCTCCGGTTCCAGAGAGAACGGCAAGTGAACTGTAAAATGGGGAGATTGACGGTGTCATCCATCACTTCATCCAGCATCTCCTCCACCATCTCGGGATCTTCATATCGATATCCAAAAACCTCCAGGGGTTGCGAGATGATTCGTTTGAGTTCGCTCCGTTCCGGGCTTCGCACCACCGAAACCCGGCTCAAGGCTCCGGCCACGATGCGTCCCGAAGCCAACCTGCCTAAAAAATCGTCGCGCAGTGTAAAGATCACGCGCACGGGGTCCGTCGGGTCGTCGGCCGCCAGACATATCGCCTCCAGAAAACTGCGTCGCGTTTTCTCATCTTCCACAAGCGCGAACACCTCCTCCATCTGGTCCACAAAAAGAAGAACCCTCGTGCGGGTTTTTTCCGCAAGCTTTTGGAGCTCGAGATTCAAAATTTCCGGGTTTTCCAGAATTTCCGCGTTGATTTGATCGACCTTTTGCGCAAACTGGTTCATTCCGTCTACGAATTCGTTGATTCCACTGTCATTGTCTCCTGTTTCTTCGGGAGCCGGCAAAGACGAATATGATGATCTCGGACCTGGAAAAGACACGGACGCTTTTCTGCCGCTCGTGGAAAGCCCCGCCGCTATTCTCTCTGAAAGCGTCTTAATGGGTGTATTTCCCGGCCTCATTGAAATCACAAGCCAGCGCGCCTGTTCTCTCAGTCTGGGTATTACGCCGGCCTGGACCAGGGAACTTTTTCCGCTTCCCGACGGACCCACAAGAGGAAGCACTGGTTGAGTCCTCAGCAGCTCAACCAGCGAGTCTACATCCGCTTCCCTGCCGAAGAACAAGTCTGCGTGACGTTCGTCGAAAACCATCAAGCCGCGAAAAGGCGATATGTTTTCGTCCGGAAGATTCCTGCTTTTGCTGAGAATCCGTTCCAGAATTTTTACCGCTTGCTGAGCGGGCGGCCGATCCTCGGGCCTTTTTGAGAGACATCGATCCACAAGGTCGCCGAGTTCCTCCGGAATATCCCTGTAGATATCTATCGAAGGCAACTCGGTTGATTCACATATTTGCATTGCAAGCGCAAGAGGGTGGGTTTCTTCGCCGAAAGGTCTTCGCCCGGCAAGCAACTCGTATAACATGACCCCGAAAGACCACATGTCAGAAGCTTCAGAACAGGATTTTTGCTTCCACTGTTCCGGGGACATGTACGCAGGCGTTCCGTAAAAACCCTTTTCGATTGTTTCATTGATGTTGATGCAAAGTTCCGTATCTTGCGCGGAATCGATTGAATCTATGCTTTTCGAAGAAACCGGGTCACCCGCCTTCGTCCCGGTTTGCAAACTTTTTGCAAGACCGAAGTCCACCACCCGCAACCGCCCGTCCTTCGGAATAATAACGTTTTCCGGCTTTAGATCCCGGTGAAGAATGCGATGCCTGTGCGCCTCTTGAAGTGCGCCTGCTACAGCAAGTCCAACGCGGATGATCTCCCTAAGAGATGGGCGCTCACGATCCATTCTCTCCCGTAGGCTGGAACCTTCCAGGTATTCGAGTGCCAAGTACGGGCTGCCGTCATGTTCTCCCACTGCGAATATCGTCACGATATGTGGGTGATTGAATCTCGCGGTGGTTCGCGCCTCGAGCAAAAACCTGGCAACGCTCTTTTCATGCCCCAGGTTTTCCCGGTGGATTATTTTAAGAGCCACCCTGCGTCCCAGGCGGGTGTCACGCGCCAGGTAAACTTCCCCCATGCCTCCGCGACCTATCAAACGTTTTATGAGAAAATGATCCACCATGATGCCCGGCTGCAAAAAACCGTCGTCGCTGTTTGCAAGGGGCTGGCCCAAGACAAAGTCGATCCGGTCGCTCACAGCTGCCCGGCCTTCAACACCGGCCTTGGAAGAAGCTTTGCCGGACTTGTTGTCCGGTTCTTTTCCGTCCAGTTCTTCAGGGTTCATGGTGACTACTTGTCGGCAAATGTTCCCCACATGCCATGGCGACCCAAAGCCGCCATTTCCCACCCGATTCCAGCCCTACGGGATCTTCTTGATCCTCGCAACAAGAAGCAAAATACCATGATGCTTTGACTGAGCCAACTATTTCAAGTCAAACGGATGCCCATCGTGAAAATGATGGATGAGAAAGATGTTTTCCGACCGGGTTGATTTTTTGAGATGTTTTTTGTCTCATGAATGAACACGACGGCTAAACCCGTTTTTTGAGGAACAATGAAACGAACTACCATGATCAGCGTCTTGGCGTTTTGCATAGCAGCCGTATCGGTCTATGCATTGTTGCGTCTCAGGCGACGGCCGAAGTGGGTGGATATCTCGGCCGGCCGTTATCATACCTGTGCTGTGAAAGAGGACGGATCGGTCTGGTGTTGGGGAAAAAATGACAACGGAGAACTTGGAGACGGAACCACAACGAATCGTCCAAAACCTGTCCGCGTTTCCAATCTTCCGAAAATATCGGCGGTGTCAGCCGGCGCAGCTCACACTTGTGCGACCGGAAAGGACGGAAGCGTCTGGTGTTGGGGACTTAACCGGAGCGGCGAACTTGGAGACGGAACTCTTACCACACGACCAAGCCCTGTCCAGGTGACCGACCTGTCGAATATTGAGTCCGTTTCAACAGGTTCCAGACACACGTGCGCCATCGAAAAGGGCGGAACCGTTTGGTGTTGGGGACTTAACCGAACCGGTGAACTTGGAGATGGAACCACCGTCGGCCGACGAACTCCAGCGAGGGTCGTTGATTTTTCCAACGCGAAAACTGTTTCAGCCGGAGTCTTTCACACTTTCGCACTCGGAAAAGATGGATCGGTCCGGAGCTGGGGACGAGTCGGCAAAGATCACCGGGAAAGCGGAAAGCCCGAAAGCCTAACAGGCTTGATCGCCGGTCTTTCGGGTGTCAAAAGTGTTTCCGCGCGTTGGGGCCGAGTGTGCGCTCTCATGAAAAAAGGTTCGGTTCGTTGTAAAGACAATGCTGGATGGTCTAAAATCAAAGGGCTTTCCCGAGCTGAGCAAGTATCCACGGGTCTTCATAATTGCGCTGTTAAAAATGACGATTCGGTTCATTGCTGGGGAAGAAACGATAACGGCGAACTTGGAAACGGAACCTCCCGGAGTTCTAAAAGCCCGGTGCAGGTTTCAAACATTTCAGGGATCAGAAAGGTGTCAACAGGATGGCGGCACACATGCGCGCTCGGACATAACGGTTCTATTTGGTGCTGGGGATTCGGCGATTTCGGCCAGATCGGAGACGGAACCATGGAATCCAGATCGCGTCCTGTGAGGATTTGAACATGTTTTAAAAACCGATGCTGCAAACTATGCAGAAAAAACGAGACTCGCGGTTGTGGGCCGTGTCATTATGGAGCCGCATCGATCCCGCTTGGCCGGATCCGCATTGTCAAGAGCGTACACAATCACATTGGAATCAAGGAATGCCTGACGAGTCTACCTGTGGGACAATAAAAAGTCTTCGAGGCCGATGTGTTCTACGCCTTTATAAGAAACTCCGTTAATCGGGTCCATAGTCACGACTTTTTTGGGATAGTTATCGTGAATAGCAAGTAGGTTGCCGAATTCACGGTCTCTGGTCTTATCGTCGGAGATCATGTATGCAGCTTGGATATAGCAGCGTTCACCCCCCTTTTCGCAGACAAAGTCCACTTCCTTCTTGCCGATTTGTCCTACCTTCACTTCATAGCCGGCGATTTTCAGGTGTGTGAAGATAACGTTCTCCAGGATTTTATTGATGTCGGTTGCCCGGAAACCCACCAGGCTGTGTCTGATGCCCAGGTCTTCAAAATAGTATTTTTCTCCGATTTCGAATAGCTTTTTTCCGGTGATATCAAAACGTCCGACAGGCAATACCAGCAAAGCGTTTGAAAGATATGACAAATAGTCGATTACCAGGTTGTGGGAGATTTTCACTTTCTGCGACTTGAGATAAATGCTGATCTTTCTGGCCGTGACGAGGCTGCCTACGTTATCTGCAAGGAATCGTGTGAGGCGCTGCAGAAAAGAAACGTTCCGGATGTCATAGCGCGCGACGATGTCCTTCAGCAAGATGGCATCGATGATATTTCCTAGGTAATCAAAAACAACGGAATCATCCAGCGGGAGATGCTTCAGGTATGGAAGTCCGCCGAATTTCAGGTAATTCTGCAAACTTTCGGGAGTTCTTTCCAGGCTGTGAAATGTCAAGAACTCTCCATAAGACAGACCGTAAATCTTGATTTCAACATATCTTCCAGAAAGATAGGTCGCCAGTTCGCCGGAGAGCAGTTTAGCGTTGCTGCCGGTTACATAAATATCCACATTTCCTTCGGCCTGGAGGCTGCGCAGGGCGACTTCGAATCGGTGGATGTCCTGCAATTCATCAATGAACAGGTACAGGCGGCGATCCGGCAAACGATGGGCCTGGATGAATTCGAGAAGGTCTTCTGCGTTGCGGATGGTTGCAAATTCATGGAACTCCTTGTTGATATAGATTTGCTGACCATCCGGATCCAGATCTGAAATCCTGTTCATCAATTGGAACAGCATATAACTTTTCCCTACCCGGCGCTGACCCACAAGGATTTTGATGATGTCTTTTTGTATGTACGGAGTGACGCGTTGGATATAAACTGGGCGTTCTATGTATTCCGGGATTTTCATTTTTGATGACAATTT